>CAJXLG010000057.1 GCA_913055885.1 uncultured Rhodospirillales bacterium | reverse complement strand
GTGCCGCCGCTCTCGCCCGCTTCCACCACGACCATGGCCCGGCTCAGGCCGATGATGACGCTGTTGCGCTCCATGGCCTGCCGGCCCTTCCAGGGCGCGTGGTCGGGAAACTGACTCAATACCAGCGCCCGGTCCCAGTCCCACACGGGCCGGAGGACCTTGCGAATCCGGAAGTGGTTGATGCCCTCGGGCAGCACCAGGACAGTGGTGCCACCGGCGGCCAGGGCGGCGTGATGAGCGGCGACGTCGATGCCGGCGGCATTGCCGGCGACCACCGTAAAACCCTCGCCCACCGCCTGTTCCGCGCAATCCACGGCGGCACGCCGGCCGCGCTCGCTTGCCTTGCGCGAGCCACAGAAGCCGAGACCCGGCTGCTCCAGCAGTGCCGTATTGCCCATGGCGGCCAGCGCCGGCGCCCGCCTGAAAGCAGCGCGTAGCGCGGCCGGATAGGCCGGGCTTTCCGGATGCAGCGCCTGATGGGTCATCTCTGCCACCATGAGGGATCGCCTTTACGCACCCGCGTGAGCCTGTGGCTTCTTTACCTGGGCTTCAAGCCTAACATGGTCCCGGCCGTTGTTACATATTGTCCGTGTCGTTCAGCGTCTTGACCGCGCACAACCCGTAAACGGCGCCTGCGCCGGCTGCTTGCAGACAGGAGGCAACGAACTGTAGCGTAAATCCTGATTGATATTTGTCATCAACGAGAATAACGGGTTTTGAGTCCAGAATATGACCTGTGAAGCGTAGCCCGGATTCTGCCAGGGCATCCCACTTTTGGCCAATTTCACAGGATTTAAGGGAGGGTTTCGCGTGCCTGTAGGTGAAATCGTGGGTCAGGTCTTCCAGATCGAGCATTCGTGCGAGCCGCGCCGCCAAGAGTGTCGGCAGGTCGTACGGCTTATCTCGGTGCGCCGGGACGGCGGCAATGTACTGGGCATCCCGATAACCCGGCAGGTCTCGAATGGTGTCAGTCATAGCATCGGCAACAGCCTTGATGGCTTCAAGGTCACCCTGGTGCTTGGCCTGTTGTTCGGCTTCGCCAAGAGGCGTGTACTCACCTTCGTTATTGAAAAAATTCTGATCAAGAGCTACCGAAAGATCCAGGGTATCCCGCAGAAAGATGCGTGGGCGTTGCCGGCTTACCCATTGACGGGTTTTTTCGAACTCGTCGGAGGTTTTCAGCGATCGCCAACGCGCGTTGGAGTCATATTTGGACGGGAACAGTTTAAGCGCCGTGTCCTGCTCAAACAAGAACTGGACCGTATCTGGAAAAGGGACGGTGAAAGTTCCAGCGAAATTGGAACCCTCTTTGTCAGGTTTTGGCTCATTCGGGCGTGTGTATAAAAAAGAAAGTCTGTGCGGCCCGGATTGACGGCGTTTCTGTTCGATGTCCTCACGTCCAATGACTTTTGGTGCCATTTTGCTCGTTTCCCTCGTTCCTCCCGTGCCCCATCGTATCCTGACCCATTCAATTTCATGGTTAGTACTTTCCTAACGCACAATTCAGGGCTGATCAAACACCATATCCTGGAAAGCCTGTTACCCCACCCCCTCGATCACCCTTGTGGGCCCGGCCCGTTGCACCGTTTCGGCGACGAAGGGGTGGCAGGTGAAAAGCAGCACCTGGTGGTCGCGGGCGACTTCGTGGAGTTCGCGGGCCATGGCCGCCATGCGGTCGGGGTCGAAGTTCACCAGGATCTCGTCCATCACCAGGGGCAGGGCCGTGCCCCGGCGGGCGAATTCCGCCGCCAGGCCGAGGCGCACCGACAGGTAGAGTTGTTCGCGCGTCCCCCGGCTCAGGCCGTCGGGGCCGACGCGGCGGCCGGCGCTGTCCAGGACGTCCATGCCGCCGTCGGGTGTCTGGACAACGCGGTCGTAGCGCCCGCCCGTCACCCGGGCGAAGTGCTCGCCCGCGCGCGCCACCACCGCCGGCTGGCGTTCCTGTTCGTAGGTGCGGAGCGTCTTTTCCACGAGCTTGTGCGCGGTGGTGAGGGTCTGCCAGCGGCGGTAGGCCTGGGCGATCTCGGCCGCCAGGGCGTTCAGGCGGGTCTCGTGCGCCGCCACGTCCGCCGACTGTTCCAGGCGTTCGCGGGCGTCGCGCGCCTGCCGCTGGTCGCCCGCCGCCTGTTCCCATTCGGCTTCCGCCTGCTGCACCGCGTCGTCCAGCTCGGCCACCCGGCCTCCCCAGGTGTCGGGGTCGCCTTCCACCAGGGCCGCCTTGAGGGCCGCCATCCGTTCCGGATCGTGCCCCGCCTCGCGGGCGATGGCGTCCTCCGCCTCGGCGACGGCGCGATAGTGGTCGCGCTCGCGGGCGATGGCCTCCGCCTCCGCGGCGAAGGCGTCCACCAGCGCGGCGCCGGAAAGGGCCGATTCCCGCCCGCGCCGTTCCAACACCGAGCGCGCCGCCGACGCCCATGTCTCCGCCGCCTCGGCGCGCTGCTGCCGCTGCTCCGCCAGCCGGCGTTTTTCCGCCACCTGATCGCGGGCGTCCTTGAGGGTCTCGGCGAAGTCGATCACCCCCTGCGGCGTCAGGGTTCCGGGCAGGCCGTTCTCCGCCTTCCAGTCCGCCCATTCGGCCTGCAGCCGGCGTTCTTCTTCCACGGCGTCGTCGCGCGCCCGTTGCGCCGTGTCGCGCGCCTCACGGGCGCGTTCGGCCTCCGCTTCCGCCGCTTCCGCCGCCTTGCAGGCCGCCTCCCAGCGCCGCCGGGCGTCGCGTGTGGCGTGGGCGTCGGCCAGGGCCTCCGCCACGGCCGCGTCGTCGGCGTCGGCGTCCAGGCCCACGGCGGCGAGCTGCTCCGCCACCGCCGCGTCCACGCCTTCCGCCTCGCGCCGGGCCTCGTCCAGCCGCGCGGCGGCTTCCCGCTCGCGCCCGCGGGCCGTGGCGATGTCGTTGGCGGCGCGCCGGCGCCACAGCGCCACCACCCCGGCGCCCAGGCCACCGGCCAGCACGCCCACGCCCGCCAGCATGCCGCCCGCGCCGGGAAGGCCCAGGGCCATGAGCGCCGCGCCGGCCGCCACCAGCGCCCCGGCCAGGACGGCGACGCCGGGATACCACAGACGGCGCGGGCGGCGTCGCTGACGGTCCAGGGTGACGTGCCGGCATTCGTTCCAGGCGTCCCGCAGGCGGGCGACGCGCTCGCGCGCCCGGGCGCGCTCGGCGAGCCGGCTGCGCAGGGCCTCCAGGGTGCGCTGCCGGGCGTCCAGCGCGGGCACGTCGGGCGGCTCGGCGTCCCAGGCGTCCAGCGCCGCCGCCGCGTCGCGGTGCTCGCGTTCGGCCCGTTCCGCCTGTTCCTGCTGGCCGGCAAGGACGCGCTCGGCTTCCGTCACGGCCCGACGGGCCCGCTCCAGCGCCGCTTCCCACTGACGCACCGTCTCGCGCTCGGGGATGGGGAAGGTGAAGGCTTCCGCCGCCTCTTCCGTCCACGCGTCCCCCAGGGTTTCCAGCCGGCCGCGGATCTGCTCCGTCTTCTCGCGCAGGGCGGCGTCGTCGTCGCCCAGGAGCGCCAGGCGCTCGCGCTGGGCGTCGGCCTGCGCCGCCAGATGGGCGGCCTCGTCGGCCAGGGTGGTGAAGGCGGCATCGGGCCGCACGTCGGCGGTGCGGTCGAAGGGCGCGTGGCGTTCCGCCTCCAGCGCCCGCAGCGCCGCCTCGCGCCCGTTCCACGGCGGCCACAGCCGCTGCAGCCGGGCCAGGTGGGCGCGCTCGGCCTGGAGGGCGTCCAGGCGCCGGCGCGCGTCGGCGGCGCGGCGTTCGGCCTCGGCCTCCGCTTCCACGCGGTGGGGATAGGCTTCCGCCTCGCGGCGCGCCTCGGCCAGGGCGCGCTCCGTCTCGCGGTAGCTTTCCAGCAGGCCGGCGAGGTGGTTCCTGCGGCTGCGGCCGTCGGGCTTGTACAGGGCGTCGGCCTGCTTGCGCAGGGCCTCCTGGGCCAGGTTGGCGGAGCGGCCCGCCCCGGCGACGGCGCCGGAGAAGATGCGGTCGCGCACGCTCTCCCCGGTGAGGGAGCGCAGGGCCTGAAGCTCGTCCAGGCTGAAGCCGAAGATGTGGTTGAACAGGGTGGCGTCGGCGCCGCCCAGGATGCGCTCCAGGACGCCCTCGGGGACGGCGTTGCCGTCGGCGTCGCGCAGGGCGGGGCCGCCGCCGCGCCCAGCGTGGCGCTCAAGGGTGTAGGCCTGGCCGGCGCTCTCCACGAACAGCCGGCCGCCGTGTCGGCCGCCGTGGACGGGTTCGTAGCGCGGCGCGCTGTGCCGGCGGTCGGGAAAGCCGAAGAGGACGCCCCGGATGAAGGCGAGCAGGGTGCTCTTGCCCGTCTCGTTGGGGCCCAGGAGGACGCTCACGCCGTCGGGCAGGCCGTCCACGCGGGCGTCGTGGAACACCCCGAAGCCGTCCATGTGCCAGCCGCGCAGGATCATTCGTCCTCCAGCCGGTCCAGGGCCTCGTCCTCGGCGGCGTCCAGGACGGCGCGCGCCGTGTCGGCGTCCAGGGCGTCCACCAGGCCGCGCAGCCGGCGGTCGGCGGGTTCCGCCCAGTCGCGCAGGGTGGCCCTCAGGGTCCCGGGATCGGCGCGCAGGGCGTCGGCCCGGTCCAGCAGGTCGGCGGAAAAGTCGCCGCGCCGCCGGATGGCCTCGCGGTCCACGGGGGCGGCGGTGGCGTCGTCCAGGCGGTCCCACCACACCCGGTCGTCGCGCGCCGCCAGGTCGTCACGCAGGGTCTCCAGGGTGTCGGGCTGGCGGCGCAGGGTTGCGTGCAGGGGCGAACGGCCGGTGAGCCCGGCGCGCAGGATGACGGGTCGGCCGTCCGCTTCCGTTACCGCCTGGCGCCCCGTCTCCGCCAGGGCGTCGGCCAGGTCGGCCACGCTGTCGAAGGGGGCGGCGTCCACCGTGCGTTCCTCGAAGCGCACCACGTCGAGGGGCAGGAAGGTGGTGTCGGCGACGCGGTCGCCGTCCACCGTCACCAGGACGGCGCCCTTGGGGCCCTGTTCCGAGGGCCTGGGCGAACGCCCCTGGAGGCAGCCGGGATAGACGGCCCACGGGGCGCCGTCCAGCACCGTCTGGTGCCGGTGGACGTGACCCAGGGCCCAGTAGTCGATGCCGGCGGCGCGCAGGTCGTCCGGGGTGCACGGGGCGTAGGCGGCGTGTTCCGGGTTGTTGCCGGCATTGGCGTGCAGCAGGCCGATGCCGAAGGGGGCACCGCGCTCCGCCGGGAAGCACCGCGCCAGGTTGTCGGCCGTATCGCGGCGGGCGTAGCTGATGCCGTACACGCGGGCCGCCTCGCGGCCCGCCACGTGGATGGGCGCCCCGGTGACGCCGTCGGCAGGGAATTCCGTCACGCCCCCGGGCCATTCGCGCACGGCGGACCAGCCCTCGGCCACCGGGTCGTGGTTGCCGCGCACCAGGAAGACCCGCACGCCGTTGTCGCTGAGCTTCTGGAGGCCGTCGCGCAGCCGGAGCTGGGCGCGCAGGCCGCGCGCCGGGCCGTCGTAGAGGTCGCCGGCGAGCAGCAGGGCATGGGCGCCGTGGTGCAGGGTGGCGTTCACCAGGTTGTCGAAGGCCGTGAGCGACGCGTCCCGCAACAGCTCGGGCACCCCTTCGCCCAGCCGCGCCAGCCCGGCGAACGGGGTGTCCAGGTGCAGGTCGGCCGCGTGGACGAAGCGCCATCGGGTCATGGGGCCTCGTTACCAGGGGGCGGGGTGGCGTTCAATGGCGGTGGGGCCAACAGCGACGCGGGATTTTGACAGGGGGATATGGGGTCGCTACCGTTATTATAGCCGTTATAACGAGGCAGGAGGGCGCCCGATGATCGAGATGAAAGTGCGCCGGATCGGCAACTCCCTGGGCGCCGTGTTTCCACGCGAAGCGCTCGACCGGCTCAATCTGGGCGAGGGCGAGCGCGTCTTCCTGACGGAAGCGCCGGACGGCTATCGCATCACGCCTTACGATCCGGAATTCGAGCGCCAGATGAATTTCGCCGAGGAAGGGATGGCCGCCTACCGCAACACCCTGCGCGCCCTGGCGAAATAGCGTCGCCGGGATGATGGCCGGGGATTGGGTCTGGCTGCCGCGCCCTGTTATCGAGGCCCTGCACGACCGCCTGTTGGCCGACCACGGCGGGCCCGTGGGGGTGCGGGACGAAGGCCTTCTGGAGTCGGCCCTTTTTCGGCCCCGGCATCTGGCGGCCTACGGCGCTCCCGACGTTTGCGACCTCGCCGCGGCCTATGCGGGCGGCCTCGCGCGCAACCATCCCTTTGTCGATGGCAACAAGCGGACGGCCTTCATGGCGGCTTATGTGTTCCTGGCGCGCAATGGCCGCCGCCTCACGGCGCCGGAAGCCGACGCCACCCACACCATGATGGCGCTTGCCGCCGGCGACATGGACGAATCGGCGTTTGCCGTCTGGCTGCGGCACAACTCGGTGGCTCATCGTGAGCGGGGGTGACGCCCCGGGGAGTTTCATCGGGTCATGATGCGGAGCGCCCGGGGAAGTGTCGGGGAGCCTTCCGGGCCCGTCCCGCCGTCCGCGCAAAAAAAGGG
The DNA here is from genome assembly GCA_913055885.1 of uncultured Rhodospirillales bacterium. Classification (GTDB taxonomy): domain Bacteria; phylum Pseudomonadota; class Alphaproteobacteria; order Rhodospirillales; family CAJXLG01; genus CAJXLG01. Next base: position 6,419 of record CAJXLG010000057.1, on the reverse strand, counting down.
CCGCGGCAAAAGGGGGGTCTGCCGCGGCCCGAGTCCAGGGAGGAAACGTCTTCACAGAGACGGCGAGAACGGGAGGTGTCCCGTTTCTGCGCCGCAACATGTAGGCGAATGCCCGGGTGCGGCGCAAGGGCATGATGCCTGTTATGCGCCGGGGACATAGGGTGGGCACGGGTCAGGCGCTGACGAGCTTTTCCAGCTGGTCGGCGCGCCTGCCGCCGTCGGCCAGGACGTCGGCGGCGGACCGCAGGGTGGGAACGCGGCCGCGCGGCACGCGCACCACCACGCTCACGGGGGTGTCGTTTTCGGTGCCGCTGTCCGGCTCGGCGTCGTTGTCGGGCCTGGCCGGCCGCTCGCCCGGGGCGTTGTCCTTGAGGTAGGCGACGTAGGCGGCGTCGCACTGCTGGATGTGGTTCACCAGCCAGTCCTTCAGGAACTGGTGCATGCCGCGGGCATCCACGCTGTCGGGGTCTTCCGCCCAGCGCGTGTTGAGGTCCGCCACCATGCGTTCCAGCTCGTGGTGGCGGGCGATGTGGTCGGCGAGATAGGGAAAGGGGCTGTTGGCCAGCAGCCGTTCCTCGCGCCGGAAGTGCTCGCGCACGTAACGCTGCAGGGCGTCCAGGGTGCTGCCGATGACACGGTGCGATTCCCCGCCCCGCAGGGCGTCGTGGAAGGCATTGACAATATCCACCAGCATCCGGTGGTCATGGTCGATGACCCGGATGCCGAACGCCAGCTTCGGGCCCCACTCGATAAGCGGCATGATCCGCGCCTTCTCCCCCAGCGAAGCGCCCCCAGCGACAATTCCGTTTGCAGGAGTTTACAATTTTAACCCGGATTTTGCACGAAGTCGATGGCTGCGCGCCGGTGTCGTCAGGCACAGGGCAGGACCCTCGATCGGGGTCGAGGGCATGACGGCGCGCCGCCCGATGCTCATCCATCGGGCAAGCGCCGTGACGCACACTGTGCCAACGCCACCGGCGCCCGAAGGGTTGGCCTGCGCCGGCCGCTTGCCACGTCGAAGCCCCTTGACGATGGACGACATCGCCTGCAGGCCTTCTCCTCGCAATCGGCACGGCGCAGGCCAACACAGCCCGTCGAGTCCGTGCAAGATCCGGGTTAACAGCCATCGTGCAAAACTGAACTGACTTCGGGCCCGGCTTGTCTGACACGCCGGGAAGGCCCATAGTGACGGGAAACAGCCCCGGGAGACGGACGGGAGCCGACGGACGACACCATGACGCGCCACAAGGCGGTATTCACCGACTGGGCCGAACATGCCGAACCGCCGCCGCGCCTGTGCGACGAGCCGGGCTGCGAGGCGGCCGGGACGTACCGGGCGCCGGTGGCGCCGGACCGGCTGGACGAATACTACTGGTTCTGCCTGGAGCACGTGCGCGCCTATAACCGGGCCTGGAACTACTTCGCCGACATGGCCGAGGACGAGCTGGAGGCCTTCCTGCGCGCCGAGGCCGTGGGCCATCGGCCCACGTGGCCCCTGGGGGCGTTGGGCAGCGTGCTCTACGAGGGCCTTGAATCCGACCGCGTGCGTGACGATCTTGGCGTCCTGGGCGGCCGGCGGCGGCGCCGCTGGCGCCAGCGCGAGGACGACCGCGAGGCGGGCGAGCGCCGGCGCCGCAGCCTGACGCCCGAGGAACGGGCCATGCGGATCATGGACCTGGTGCCGCCGGTGACGCTTGCCGAGCTCAAGATCCGCTACAAGGAACTGGTCAAGCAGTACCATCCGGACACCAACGGCGGCGACAAGAACGCCGAGGAATCGCTCAAGCGCATCAACCAGGCGTACAAGACCCTGTACGACAGCCTGCGCGCCTGACCGGGCCGGCGGCCCGGCCCCCAGGGCGCGCCCATCCCGCAACCGGACTCCAACGCGAAAAGGGCTCGATGACGGACGATACCATCAGGACGGAAACCCACTGGGAGCACCCGCTGGACCGCCCGGACACCACCGTGAACGCCCGCGAGACCTTCGGGCTCGACCTGGACATGGAGGTGCCGGCCTTCACCCAGGCCAGCGACCACGTACCGCCCGTGGACCCCACCTACCACTTCGACCACGACACCACGCTCGCCGTGCTCGCCGGCTTCGCCTACAACCGGCGCTGCATGATCCAGGGCTATCACGGGACGGGCAAGTCCACCCACGTGGAACAGGTGGCGGCGCGGCTCAATTGGCCGCTGGTGCGCATCAACCTGGACAGCCACATCAGCCGCATCGACCTCGTGGGCCGCGACGCCATCGTGCTGCGCGACGGCAAGCAGGTGACGGAGTTCCAGGAAGGGCTCCTGCCGTGGTGCCTGCAGCGGCCGGTGGCGCTGGTGTTCGACGAGTACGATGCCGGCCGGCCCGACGTCATGTTCGTCATCCAGCGCGTGCTGGAGGTGGAAGGCCGGCTCACCCTCCTGGACCAGAACCGCGTGCTGCATCCGCACCCGGCGTTCCGGCTTTTCGCCACCTCCAATACCATCGGCCTGGGCGACACCACGGGGCTCTATCACGGCACCCAGCAGATCAACCAGGGCCAGATGGACCGCTGGAACATCGTCGCCACCCTCAACTACCTGGAGCACGACGAGGAGTGGAAGATCGCCCTCAAGAAGGTGCCCCAGTTCGACACGGAAACGGGCCGGCGCCAGCTTTCCAGCATGGTCTCCCTGGCCGACCTCACCCGCTCGGGCTTCGTCAACGGCGACATCTCCACCGTCATGTCGCCGCGCACGGTGATCTCGTGGGCGGAGAACGCCGTCATCTTCAACAGCGTTCCCTTCGCCTTCCGGCTCTCCTTCCTCAACAAGTGCGACGAGCTGGAGCGCCCCATCATCGCCGAGTACTACCAGCGCGCCATGGGCGAGGAGCTGCCGGAATCCTATCTGAGCACAACGCGGGTGTCGTAACGGCATGACCCGATTCGCCGACAACGAGCCGCCTAGCGAAGTGGCCAAGCGCGTGACCACCGCCACCGTGCGGGCCATGGCGGAAAAGCCGGACCTGGAGGTGGCGTGGGCCACGGGCCGCCCCGGCGGCGAGGCGGGCCGGCCGCGCCTGCCGCGCCCCACGGATCAGCTCGACCCGCAGGACGTGATCTTCCTGCGCGGCGCCGCCGATACGGCCGCCCTGCGACAGAAGTTCCACGATTCCCGGACCCACCGCCGCCACCGGCCCCTGGGCCAGGAGGCGCAGCAGGTCTACGAGGCCCTGGAACAGGCGCGCGTGGAGGCCCTGGGGGCGGAGCGTTATCCCGGTGCCGCCGCCAACATCGCCGCCGAGATGGACCTGCGCTATCGCGGCGAGGGATTCCACAAGGCGGAACGCCGCGACGATATCCCCATGGGGGTGGCCATGCGGCTTCTGGCCCGCGAGAAGCTGGGCGGCCTGGACACGCCGCCGGGCGGCGCGCGGGCCGCCGAGTTCTGGCGTCCCTGGGTGGACGAGCGCGTGGACGCCGACGCCTGGGACGCGCTTCGCCGGGACCGTTGGGATCCCGATGCCTTCGGCCGGGCCAGCCGGCGCGTCCTGGAGGCCCTCGGCCTCGTCGAGCAGGAGGAGCCGGAGGAACAGGAGGACGAGCAGGCCCCCGGCGGCGACGACAACCAGGACGAGGACGAGCAGCAGCAACAGCAGCAGACGCGGGCCGGCGACCAGGAACAGCAGGAAGAGCCGGAAGAGGACCAGACGCAGCAGGAGGAAAGCGAACAACCCGCCGGCGTCCAGGAGGCGGGCGAGCGGTCCTCCGACGAGGAGAGCGGCGGCGGTGCCCACGAGGAGGCCCCCGCGGGCCCGGCCGGCGTGCGCGAGGAAAGCGCCGAGACTGAGGTGCCGGCCGGCTTCCGCTACCACGTCTACACCAGCCAGCACGACGAGGTGGTGGACGCCGCCAACCTGGTGGATGCCGCCGAGCTCAACCGGCTGCGCGCCCAGCTCGACGGCCAGCTCACCAACCTGCACAACGTGGTGGCGCGCGTCGCCAACCGGCTGCAGCGCCGGCTCATGGCGCGCCAGACGCGGGCCTGGCAGTTCGACCTGGAGGAGGGGCTGCTGGATGCCGGGCGGCTCGCCCGCGTGGTGGCCGATCCCTCCAACCCCCTGTCCTTCAAGTGGGAGACGGAGAGCGATTTCCGCGACACCGTGGTGACGCTGCTGGTGGACAATTCCGGCTCCATGCGCGGCCGGCCCATCACCGTCGCCGCCATGAGCGCCGACATCCTGGCCCGCACCCTGGAACGCTGCGGCGTCAAGGTGGAGGTGCTGGGCTTCACCACCCGGGCCTGGAAGGGCGGCGAATCGCGCAAGGAGTGGATGAACAACGGCAAGCCGGCCAACCCGGGGCGCCTCAACGACCTGCGCCACATCATCTACAAGGCCGCCGATTCGCCCTATCGGCGGTCGCGGCGCAACCTGGGCCTGATGCTGCGCGAGGGAATCCTCAAGGAGAACGTGGACGGCGAGGCCCTGGACTGGGCGCACCAGCGCCTGCTCGCCCGGCGCGAGCAGCGGCGCATCCTCATGGTCATCTCCGACGGCGCGCCGGTGGACGATTCCACCCTCTCCGTGAACCCGGGCAACTATCTGGAACGCCACCTGCGCGAGGTGATCGAGGGCATCGAGACCCGCTCCCCGGTGGAGCTCACCGCCATCGGCATCGGCCACGACGTGACGCGTTACTACCGCCGCGCCGTGACCATCCACGACGCCGAGGACCTGGGCGGCACCATGCTCCAGCAGCTCGCCGCTCTGTTCGACGAGGATCGCGGCGGGCCGCGAAGGGGACGAAGGGCGGCGTGATGCGCGAGAAGGGAGAAAAGGGAAAACAGGGGAGTCCGGGGGGATGGCGGGCTATCCCCCCGGACTCCCCTCGGTATCGGCGTCGATGACGGCCCGCGCCACCGGCGGCGAAAAGCCGGCCCGGCCCATGGCCGCCAGATCCTTGCGGCGCCGCTCGGCGCGCCGCTCCGGCGCGCGGTAGGGGCCCAGGCCCCGGCGCCGGGCATAGGCCCAGGCCGCTTCCAGGTCCGGGTCCCCGGCCTCGGCGATGACGGCTTCCGCCGCCGCCAGGTCGGCGTCGCCCACCCCGTTGTGCTTGAGCCGCGCCCGGATCACCCGGGGCGGCGTGCCGCGCGCCAGCAGGGTGCGCGCCCGGTGTTCGGCGTAGGCGCTGTCGTCCAGCCAGCCGTAGCGGCGGCACTTGGCGATGACGGCCTCGACGGCCGCCGCCCCTTCCTCCGGGTCGGTGCCGTGGACGTCCGCCGACCGCCGCACCCGGCGCATCAACAGGGCGCGCAAGTGGGCCTCCGGCGCCGGGCGCCGGGCCAGGTAGGCCGTGGCGGCGTTTTCCAGGTGTTGCGGCGTGGCCTTGCGCGGACGCTTGCGCGGCATGCGCCTTTCCCCGGTGAACCGGGATGCGGCCGGTGCGGCCGACGGCTACTGGCCGTCGCCGGCCGGCACGGTCTCCCAGCGGAAGGTCTGGCCCATCCAGCCGGCGGTGTTGCCCAGGGCGGCGAGGCAGGCATCCGCCCGGCGCCCGGGGATGTAGACGTCGAAACGGGCGGTGTGGTGGTCGCCCTCGGTGCCCGGGGTGCGTTCCGTGTTCATGCGCACGATGTTGGCGTCGAAGTCCTGGAAGACCTCGGACAGGCGGGCCACCAGCCCCGGCTGGTCGCGGCCCTCGAACTGCACCACGTGGGTGATGCGGCCTTCCGGCCCGTGATGGGTGGCAAGCTCGAAGGGCCGCACCGCCACGCGGCCGTCTCGCAGCGCGGGTAGGCTCTTGAGCTCGTCGCTCACCGCATCGGCCGCCAGGTCGTCGGGCAGCTCGCAGATGCTGGTGAGCTCGGCGCCCTCGCCCAGGACGGCGAAATTGGTGTCCCCCATGTTGGCGCCGAGATCGAACAGCCGCCCCGCGACAGCCGTGACGAGCCCCATCTGGTCGGGCGAGAAAATGGAAATGAGCGCGCTGTAAGGCATCGTTCTTCCTGGTCGTTCCTCGATCGAATGCGCAGCATAGCAGCCGCCGCCGGGTCACGGAAGCCGGCCGGCGGCGACGGCCCAGGCCCAGCGGGCGCCATACTCGGCCAGGCCGATGATGTCGTGAAAGTGGGCCACCGGCCAGACCAGGGCCTGGAGAATGGCCCGGGGCACGTTCAGGCCGCCCATGAGATTCATGACCAGGAAGAACAGGGCGCCGGTGACCAGGCCGTGACTGAACATCTGCAGCACAGCGCCGTCCAGGGCGGTGGTCCGCACCGAGGGGTCCAGGGTCAGCGCGGCCACGGCGATGCCGACGATCACATAGCCCATGTGGTTGATTGAGGTATAGGCGACCAAGCGCTTGAGGTCCGTCTGCGCCAGGGCGGCAAAAGCCCCATAGAGCGCGCTGACGACACCGAGGATCAGGACAACGACG
>CAJXLG010000056.1 GCA_913055885.1 uncultured Rhodospirillales bacterium | reverse complement strand
TGCGCCGCCGGTGCCCGCCCCGCCGCGACCACGCCAGGGGAACCGACATGCGGGTGGCGCGCCGCCTGCTCCGGGACCACCGCCTGTACGCCCGTGTCTTGCAGCGCAGCATGCCCAGCGCCACCCACGTGGCGGCCGGCCTGTAGGAGCCGGCGCGGTGCCTTGACACGCCCGCCGTTGTGGCTATGGTGGCCGCCACAGTCGGGACCACAGGCGAACGGAAGCACGAACCATGGCCCAGAAGCCCAACACCATCCAGGTCAAGCTGGTGAGCACCGCCGACACCGGCTATTTCTACGTGGCCAAGAAGAACCCGCGCCGCACCACGGAAAAGCTCCAGTTCCGCAAGTACGATCCCAAGGCGCGCAAGCACGTGCTGTTCAAGGAATCCAAGATGCGCTGACCTTCGGCGCCGGAACGGCACCAGCAAACGACAACGGCCCGCCGGATCGGCGGGCCGTTTGTTTGTGTGCGGCCGGGTGCGGCGCCGGTGTTTCGGGGGCGCATCCTGAAGGATGCACCACCGCAACATGACGGCGGCTCAGGGCCCGGGGGGTGGGTTGTGCAAAGACACCGGCAGCCGCAAAACGACTTTTCTCGGCTGCCGGGATCAGATGAACTTCTGGACCGTCTGCAGGAAGTTGGCCACGGAAATGGGCTTGGCCACGTAGTCGTCGCAGCCGCCGTTGCGGATCTTCTCCTCGTCCCCCTTCATGGCGAAGGCGGTGACGGCGATGACCGGGATTTCCCGCGTCTGCTCGTCGTCCTTCAGTTCCCGCGTGATGTCCAGGCCCGATATCTCGGGAAGCTGAATGTCCATCAGGATGAGATCCGGCATGTGCTGATGGGCCAGATCCTGCGCCTCGCGACCGTCCCGCGTCTGCACGGTTTCGTAGCCGTGCGCCTGCAGAAGGTCGTCGAACAGCTTCATGTTGAGTTCGTTGTCTTCGACGATCAGGACTTTCTTCGCCATGGTTCCTGCCTCGACAGTCGCGGCCCCGGCCCCCCGCCGGGTCGTCGCATGATGGTGGAAACCGCCACGCTCGTCAAACCGGGGGTGCGTCGGCGGGCCGCCAAAGCGCCGCCGCCGCCAGGAGCAGCCAGCCCACGATGAAGGCCACGCCGCCCACCGGCGTTACCGGCGCCGCCGCCTCCAGCCCCGCCAGCGCGATGGCGTAGAGGGCGCCGCAGAACAGCACCATGCCCGCCAGGAAGGCCAGCTTGGCCGCCACCAGCAGGCGTTCCGCCGCCGCCCCCGTGCGCCGCAGGGCCACCGCCCCCACGAGCGCCACGGCGTGCACGAGCTGGTAGTCCGTCGCCTTGCCCACCAGGGCGCGGGCCTCGCTCCCCTGGGGCAGGCCGTGGGCCCCGTAGGCGGCGAGCCCCACGGCAAGCGCCCCGGCCACCCCCGAAATCACCGTCCACATGCGCATGGGGCGCACTGTAGCCGCCCCGGCCGGTGCACGAAACCCCGGAGCGCCCCGAAAAAAAGGGAGCCGGACCAGCCGGCCCGGCTCCAAGGCTTGGCTCTGGAGGGAAAGATGACGACACGCACACGAGCGGCCGTCGGTGCGATGTGGCGCGTCGCCCACCGCATGCCTCAACCCTGGCAGCACGGCGGGCGGACCGGCTGTGACCGATATCACACTTTCGTTTTAGAGCGTTTTCCGACCGGACAGGATCGGAAAACGCTCTCAGGGCGCGACTGCGCCCCGCCCCGGTCAGGGGCGAGAGCCTGCGTGGCGACTGAACGCCCGTCCAAACGGGCTGCGCCCGTTTGGACGGAAAATGCTTTAGCGCCTACCGTATACCGTTGCCGGGGGTTTTTAACCCGGCCCGGCGCGTCTATGCTTGCCCCGTTATCGCTGGGGGAGCGGGAAGCCTTCATGGCCGAACACGACGCCGTCTACGAGGTACAGGCCTGGCGCGGCGGCCGCTGGGAGATTCAGCGCCGCTATCAGGGCGCGGCCGGACGCTACCGCGCCATGGAAGAGGCGCAGGAGATCGAAGCCGGTGGCCTCTCGATCCGCGTCGTGCGCGAGGTGTGGGACGAGGAGACGGGCCTTTCCAACGAGAAGACCGTCTACAAGTCGGGCGGTCAGGCGCCCCGCGTGCAGCGCCGGAGCGGGCAGGACAAGGCCCTCGAGGAACGCATCCTGGGCCTGTCCTTCGACGCCGAGGCGCCCAGCAAGTCCCTGTTCCGGGCGTTCCTGGAGGCCCTGGCCATTGCCGTGGGCGCCACGGGCATCATGGCCGCCATCATCTGGTTTTCCGGAACCGCCGCCTTCAACGACCCCACCATCAACGCCGCCCTGCTTGTCGGCACCTTCGCCCTGGGCGCCGCCGTCGCCCTGCTGCGCCCCATCGCCGAGCGCATCGGCCGCTGGGAGCGCCGCCGCCGGGAACGCAAGATGGCCCGGCAGGTGGAGACGTTCGACGTGCCCGAATCGCCGTCGCAACGGGCCCGCAAACAGGCCCACAAGCGCCAACAGGACACCCAGCCGGCCCCCGAGCCCACGGACGCCATCCCCGACGAACCCGCCGCCGAGGCCGAATCGGCGGAAGAAGCCCTGGACGAGCCGGCCGAAGAAGAGGCCGCCGAGGGCGAGGAAACCGAGGTTCCGGAAGAAGACGCCGCCCGCGACGACGAATCCGCGCGCGCCGCGGAGACGGACGTGGTGGCCGCGCGCATGCTGCGCACCCTGGGCACGGCTCTGGACACGGTGCGCCGGTACAACCTGACCTTCGACACCTACGTGCGTTTCGGCCTGTGCCTGCTCCTGGCCGGCCAGGAGGACCCCGAGGGGGACGAGGCCGCCCACGACGCTTTCGCCCAGCTCCTGGAGGACCGGCTGGGGGTCAAGCACGAGGTGGCCCGGGGCTTCCGCGACAAGCTGGCCCAGTATCGCGGGGTGGAGAAATACGCCTCCATGCTGGAACGCGGGCAGACCGTGCGGCGCATGATCGAGAACGGCGAATCGCCCGACACCGAGATCGCCACGGCGGTGCTCTTCTGGAGCCGCCCCAGGCAGGACAAGACGGGCGACGAACGCTGGACCATCCTGTTCACCGACATCGTGAGCTCCACCGCCATCACCCAGGAGCTGGGCGACGCCGGGGCCCAGGAAGTGGTGCGCCGGCACAACCGCGTCGTCCGCACGGCCATCCTCAAGCACTTCGGCAAGGAGGTGAAGCACACCGGCGACGGCATCATGGCCGCCTTCGAGACCCCCGACGAGGGCATCCGCGCGGCGCTGGCCATGCTCGACGGCGTGGCCGCCGACAACGCCAACGCCGAGGTGGGCCTGCACCTTCACATCGGCCTGGCGACGGGCGAACCGGTGATCGAGGAGAACGACTTCTTCGGCACCGTGGTGCAGAAGGCGGCGCGCCTGTGCGCCAGCGCCGGCGACGACGATATCCTGGCCTGCGACGCCACGGCGGAGGCGGCCGACGCGGCCGGGGCGGCCGTGGAGTGGCTGCCCGCCATGAGCTTCAAGGGCTTCTCCGGCGACCATACGGTGGCGCGGCTTACCCGCCGGACGCCCGACCAGGCCGACCCCGAGGAAGCGGCCGCCGGCACGGCCTGATCCGGTGCTCTTGCAGGCACCGGCCCGGGTCCGTATGTTCCAGGCCCGTTCCAGACAAGCGATCAGGCGCCATGCACGATACCGAGCGCATCCGCAACTTCGCCATCATCGCCCACATCGACCACGGCAAGTCCACCCTGGCCGACCGCATGATCCAGATCTGCGGCGGCCTGACCGAGCGGGAGATGAAGGAACAGGTCCTGGACAACATGGACCTGGAGCGCGAGCGCGGCATCACCATCAAGGCGCAGACCACGCGCCTGATGTACGAGGCCGCCGACGGCCACACGTACCAGCTCAACCTCATGGACACGCCCGGCCACGTGGACTTCTCCTACGAGGTGAACCGCAGCCTGGCCGCCTGCGAGGGCTCGCTCCTGGTGGTGGACGCCTCCCAGGGCGTGGAGGCGCAGACGCTCGCCAACGTCTATCAGGCGGTGGACAACGACCACGAGATCATTCCCGTCCTCAACAAGGTGGACCTGCCCGCCGCCGAGCCCGAGCTCACCATGGAGGAGATCGAGGAGGTGGTGGGGCTGGACCCCGCCGACGCCCTGCACGTCTCCGCCAAGTCGGGCATGGGCGTGGCCGACGTGCTTGCGGCGCTGGTGCAGCGCCTGCCCGCGCCCAGGGGCGATCCGGACGCGCCCCTCAAGGTCATGCTCGTGGACTCCTGGTACGATACCTACGTGGGCGTCATCACCCTGGTGCGGGTCTACGACGGCGTGCTCAGGAAGGGCATGCGCGTCTCCATGATGAACACGGGCGGCACCTACGACGTGGACGGCGTGGGCACCTTCAATCCCAAGCGCACGGCCACCGACGGCCTGGGCCCCGGCGAGGTGGGCTACATGACGGCCGGCATCAAGCACGTCGCCGACTGCCAGGTGGGCGATACCATCACCGAGCAGAAACGGCCCACGGAAGCCGCCCTGCCCGGCTTCAAGCCCTCCATCCCCGTGGTCTTCTGCGGCCTGTTCCCGGTGAACTCGGACAACTATCCGCTCCTGCGCGACAGCCTGGGCAAGCTCAAGCTCAACGACGCCTCCTTCGAGTACGAGCCGGAAAGCTCCACGGCCCTCGGATTCGGCTTCCGCTGCGGCTTCCTGGGCCTTCTGCACATGGAGATCATCACCGCCCGGCTGGAACGCGAATACGGCCTGGACATCATCACCACGGCGCCCTCGGTGGTCTACAAGGTCCACCTCAAGGACGGCGAGATGAAGGAGCTCCACAACCCGGCGGACATGCCCGAGCCGCACGAGATCGAGTCCATCGAGGAACCCTGGATCAAGGCCACCATCATGGTCCCCGACGACTACCTGGGGAGCATCCTGCAGCTCTGCACGGAGCGCCGGGGCGTGCAGATGGACCTCACCTACGCCGGCACCCGGGCCGTGGCCATCTACCGCCTGCCGCTGAACGAGGTGGTATTCGACTTCTACGACCGCCTCAAATCCGCCAGTCGCGGCTACGCCAGCTTCGATTACGAAATGGCCGGCTATTACGCCAGCGACCTGGTGAAGGTGCGCATCCTGGTGAACAACGAGCCCGTGGATGCCCTCAACTTCATCACCCACCGCTCCCAGGCCGAGGATCGCGGGCGCGCCATCCTGGAACGCCTCAAGGACCTCATCCCCAAACACATGTTCAAGGTGCCCCTCCAGGCCGCCATCGGCAGCCGCATCGTGGCCCGCGAGACCATCCCCGCCATGCGCAAGGACGTCACGGCCAAGTGCTACGGCGGCGACGTGAGCCGCAAGCGGAAGCTCCTGGAAAAGCAGAAAGAGGGCAAGAAGAAGATGCGCCAGTTCGGCAAGGTGGACATCCCCCAGTCCGCCTTCCTGGATGCCCTCAAGATGAAGGAAGACTGATCGGGGAAGAAAGGAAATAAAAAGGAGAAAAAAGGAAGAAAAGGGGAGAAAAGGGGAGGGCCGGGGGATATGGCGATATCCCCCGGACCCCCGCCCTAACAGGGCGGGACCTCCACGAAATGGTCCTGCACCCGGTCGGCGGTCGTCTGGTCGTCCCCCGCCACGACAGCTTCCGCCGCCACGGGCGCGCCGAACGTCACCGTTACCGGCCGCGGCCGGGGCAGGCGCGCCGTGCGCGGCATGGCCTCGAACGTGCCGTCGATGTGCACGGGCACCACCGGCGCGCCCGTCCGTCGCAGCAGATTGCCGATGCCCGGGCGGAAGGGCTGCAGTTCGCCCGTGGGCGAGCGCCATTCCTCGGGGAACCACAGCAGCATCCCGCCCCGCTCCAGGACCCGCGCCGCCGCGTCCAGGCTGGCCGCCGGCGTCCGGTCGTCCACCGGGAAAAGGGGCACCACCCGCGCCAGCAGGCGGCCCGGGCGCCGGCCGAAGACCCGGCGGGCGTCGGCGCCCCACCACGCCCGCCGCGCCACGCGCCAGGGCAGGGCGGCGCCCAGCACCAGCGGGTCCAGGTCGCTGGCGTGGTTGGCGGCCAGGATGACCGGCCCGTCGCGCGGCAGGTGCGCCCGGCCGCGCACGCGCAGCCGGAAAACCGCCCGCGCCAGAAGCCGCGCCGCCGCGTGCAGCCCCCGGCCCGCCGCCAGCGCGGCCGGGCCCCTTGGCGCCAGCCAGCGGTCCGCGTCCGGGGCCGCGCGGGCGGCCCCGCCGGCGGCGGGGGCGGCCTCCACGGCGTCCACCAGGTCACGCACCGTCACCAGGCGGGCGACGGCCCCTTCGTCCAGCCCCACCCCCAGGCGCCGTTCCAGGTCCAGCGCCAGGTTCACCCAGGCCAGGGAATCGATGCCCAGGTCCATCTGGAGCGAGGCGTCGGGGTCCAGGGGCGCCCCGGGGAAGCGCTCGCGCAGCCACGCCATCAGGGCCCGGGCGCGGTCGCCTTGCAGGCGCTCGGCGTCGGCGGCCGACAGGGTGCCGGCGCGCCGCCCGCCGGTGCCGTAGCGCGCCTGTTCGTACAGGGCGGGAAGCGCGTGGCGGCGGTACTTGCCGAGCTGGTTGCGCGGCAGGGCGTCGCGCGTCAGGGCGAAGTCGGCCAGGCGCTGATAACCGGGCAACCCGGCGCCCAGGCGTTGCAGGTCCACGCGCACCGGGTCGGCGGGGGACCCGGCGCCATGGGCCCGCACGGCGTCCATGTCCGGCACCACCAGGGCGACGAGCCGGTCCTCGTGCTGCAGCACGGCGATTTCCCGGACGAAGGGGCTTTGGGCGTAGACGGCCTCCACGGCCTCGGGGGTGATGTTCTTGCCGCCGGGGGTCACGATGGTTTCCTTCACCCGGCCGGCGATCACCAGGAAGCCGTCGGCGTCCAGCCGGCCCAGATCGCCCGTGCGGAACCAGCCGTCCGCCGTGAAGGCCTCGGCGTTGGCCGCCGGGTTGTTGCGGTAGCCGTCGAAAACGATGGGGCCGCGGAACTGGATCTCCGGGTGGTCCAGCCCCTCGACGGACCGCAGCCGCATCCCGGTGGCGGGTCCGGGCCGGCCGGCCGTGCCGAAGCGCGCCGCGCCGGGGCGGTTGAAGGTGGCGATGGAGGTGGTCTCCACCAGGCCGTAGCCCGTGAGCACCTCGTAGCCCAGCGCCGCCAGCCGGCGCGCCGTGGCCGCTTCCAGCCTGGCGCCGCCCGACGCCAGGAGGCGCAGATGGGGCGCGAAGGCGCGGTGCACGGGGCGCAGCAGCCAGCGCCCGGCACGCACCCCGAACCGCCGGTGCAACAGCCCGGACAGGCCCAACAGGCCGTCGAACGCCACGCGGCCGGCGCGGCCCCTGGCGCGGGCCCGGTCCGCCAGCCCGGCCACCAGGGCATCGTACAGCCGGGGCACGCCCACCATGGCGCTGGCCCGGCCGTGCCCCAGGGCGTGCACGAGCTCCGGGCCCGTCACCCCCGCCGGCAGGACCACGCCGGCGCCCGCCGCGAGGGGCAGCATCAGCCCCACGATGAAGGGGTAGGCGTGGTGCAGCGGGAGGGGCAGGCAGACCCGGTCGTCGGGCCCGATGAGTCCCAGGTCGTGCAGGATTTTCAGGTTGGTGAGGATGTTGGCGTGGGTCAGGGGAACGGCCTTGGGCGGCCCCGTGGTGCCCGAGGTGTAGAACAGCGCCACGGGGGCGTCGGGGGCCGCCCGGGGCAGCGGCGCGGGGTCCCCCGCCGGCCCGTCCGGGAGGGCATCCAGGCCGTGGATGGCCGGCGGGTCGGTCAGGTCCGCCACGGCTTCGCGCGCCGTGGGCAGCAGTTCGGCGGTCGTGAACAGCCGGGCGGCACCGCTGTCGGCGAGCTGGGCGTGCAGGGTGGCGGCGTCGGCATCGTCGGCCACCGGCACGCACAGGGCATCGGCGGCGATGAGGGCGAGGCGCGCCACCACCCATCGCGGGCTGTTGGGGGCGAAGAGGACCACCGGTTCTCCCGGCGCCAGGCCGTCCGCCGCGAGGTTCTCGGCCATGCCCAGGCTGCGCGCCTTGAGGTCGCGGAACGTCAGGGTTTCCACGCCCTCGTCACCGAACGCCATGACGGCGACGCGGTCGCCGCCGGCATCCAGGCCGTGGACGACGGCCTGCAGCGTGGTTTCACCGTTGGGCCCGACCATGCCGTTCCTCGCCAGGGATGGGGGTCCGGGGGAAGGCCGCCGCGTTTCCCCGGCCTCTCGCCAGGGGCCTTATTCAGCCACCGGGGTGAAGATGGGGGATGGCTTCCAGCTCCTCGGCGATCTGAGGTTCCAGGGTACGGAGGTCGTAGTCGCGCTGGAGATCGAGCCAGATTTCGGGGCTGCCGCCGACAAGGCGGCTCAATCGCAAGGCCAGGCCGGGGGTGACAGGGTCACGCTCGTCCAGCAGGGCGTCCAGCTTTTCCGGGGACAGCCCCAGGTACCGGGCAATGGTGGCGCGCGGCAGGCCGAGTTCCGGCAACACGTCCTCGCGCAGGATCGCTCCGGGGTGAGGGGGCGACAGACCGGGAAGATTGGTATGATGATGCATCAGTGGTAGTCCTCCAGAGCCACGTGGACCGCGCCGTCGGCCCATTGGAACGTAAGGCGCCAGTTGCCGGTGATCCGCACGGCGTAGGTTCCTTTACGGCGACCCCGCAATTCATGAAAATGCCAGCCGGCGATATTCAAATCCTCGGGCTTTCGGGCTTTGTCCAACAGGCTCAGCGCCCGGGCCACCCGGCCGACATTTTCAACCGGTAGCTTCCCCGTCTCCCCTGTTTCCGCGAAGCGTTTGAGAGCCTTGTCCTTGAATGAATGAATCATGCTTTTCGAGTGTAAAGTCCCCGGGTCCGTGAGGGCAAGGTCGGCGCCGGGCGCGGCGCCCGTGCCGTTCCCCGCCAGGGATGGGGGGCCGGGGGAAGGCCGCCGCGTTTCCCCGGGTGTCCTTTCTTTGCCCTTTTTTACCCTTTTTCCCGCATCGCCCCAAACAGGAACTCGGTGTTGCCTTCGGGGCCCGTAACGGGACTTTCGGCTGTGCCGAGTATCCGCCACCCGGGCTGTTCCGCCAGCCAGTCGGTCACGGTGTCGCACACGTCCCGGTGCACGGCCGGGTCGCGCACGACGCCGCCCTTTTCCACGCGCTCCGGTCCGGCCTCGAACTGGGGCTTGACCAGGGCCACCAGGAAGGCGCCCGGCGCCGTCAACGCCAGCGCCGCGGGCAGCACGGCGCGCAGGCCGATGAAGCTGGCGTCGCACACCACGGCGCCCACCGGCTCGGGCACCTGCTCCGTGGTCAGGTGGCGGGCGTTGGTGCGCTCCAGCACCACCACGCGGTCGTCGGTGCGCAGTTTCCAGGCGAGCTGGCCGTAGCCCACGTCCACGGCGTAGACGCGCGCCGCGCCGCGCGCCAGCAGGACGTCCGTGAAACCGCCCGTGGACGCCCCCACATCGAGGGCCACCCGGCCCGCCGGATCCAGGCCGAAGGCGTCCAGGCCGGCCGCCAGTTTCACGCCGCCGCGCGACACCCAGGGGTGGTCGTCGCCCTTGACGGTGAGGGCGGCGTCGGCGGGAACGGTGCGTCCCGCCTTGTCCACGGGGCGGTCGCCGTGGAAGACGCGGCCGGCCAGGATGAGCGCCTGCGCCCGGGTGCGGCTGTCGGCGAGCCCCAGGTCCACGAGCCGCTGGTCGGCGCGGCGCCCCTTTGCCATGCCCTACGAATCCCCGGCCGTCACGCCGGGTTCGTGGCCCAGGGCGCGCAGCGCCGTATTGGCCACGGCGGGGGCATCCAGGCCGGCGGCATGGCGCTGGGCGGCCGGGGAATCGTGCTCCATGAAGCGATCGGGCAGGGTCAGGGGCCGCACGGCGGCACCGGTGTCCAGCCCGCCGCTCAGGGCCAGGCTGTGCAGCACCGCCGCCCCCAGGCCGCCGGCGGCGCCCTCCTCCACCGTCACCAGCACCCGGTGCTCTGCCGCCAGCCGATGGACCAGATCCGTGTCCAGGGGCTTGAGGAAGCGCGCGTCGGCCACGGTGGCGGCGATGCCCAGCGCCCACAGGGCGTCGGCCGCCTCCAGGCAGGTGGCGAGCGGCGTACCCAGGGCGAGGAGGGCGACGCTGTCGCCCTCGCGCACGACGCGGCCCCGGCCGATGGGCAGGGGGGTTCCCTGCTCGGGCATCTCGACGCCCGTGCCCTCGCCCCGGGGATAGCGGAAGGCCACGGGGGCGTGGTCGCAGGCGGCGGCGGTGGCCACCATGTGCCGGAGTTCCGCCTCGTCCGACGGCGCCATGAGCACCATTTCCGGCACGCAGCCGAGATAGGCGAGGTCGAAGGCGCCCTGGTGGGTGGCCCCGTCGGCGCCCACCAGTCCGCCGCGGTCGATGGCGAAGCGCACGGGCAGTTTCTGCAGCGCCACGTCGTGGACGATCTGGTCGTAGGCGCGTTGCAGGAAGGTGGAATAGATGGCGCAGAAGGGCCGCATGCCGTCGGCGGCCAGACCGGCGGCGAAGGTGACGGCGTGCTGCTCGGCGATGCCCACGTCGAAGCAACGACCGGGGAAGCGCCGCGCCAGGCGGTCCAGGCCGGTGCCGTCGGGCATGGCGGCGGTGATGCCCACGATGCGTTCGTCCTGTTCGGCGTGCTGGACGAGGCTGTCGCCGAAGACCCTGGTGTAGGTTGGGGCGTTGCGCCGGGCCTGGGCCTGGGTGCCGGTGTCGATGTCGAACTTCGTCACGCCATGGTACTTGTCCTCCGCCTGCTCCGCCGGCTTGTAGCCCTGGCCCTTGTGGGTGACCACGTGGATGAGCACCGGCCCTTCCTCGGTGTCGCGGACGTTGCGCAGGACGGGCAGCAGGTGGTCCAGGGCGTGGCCGTCGATGGGCCCCACGTAATAAAAGCCCATCTCCTCGAAGAGGGTGCCGCCCGTGAGGAACCCGCGCGTGTACTCCTCGGCCCGGCGCGCCGCCTGCTGCATGGGCTGCGGGAAGCGCGACGCCATCTCCTTCGCCATGTGGCGGAAGGAGCGATAGGGCCGCGACGACAGCAGGCGCGACAGATAGGCGCTCATGGCCCCGGTGGCCGGGGCAATGGACATGTCGTTATCGTTCAGGATGACCACCAGCCGGCTGTCCATGGCGCCGGCGTTGTTGAGGGCCTCGTAGGCCATGCCGGCGCTCATGGCGCCGTCGCCGATGACGCACACCACGTTGCGGTCGTGGCCCGACAGGCCGGCCGCCACGTCCATGCCCAGCCCGGCGGAGATGGAGGTGGACGAGTGGCCGGCGCCGAAGGGGTCGTAGGGGCTTTCCGCGCGGTTGGTGAAGCCCGACAGGCCGCCCCCCTGGCGCAGGGTGCGGATGCGGTGGCGCCGGCCGGTGAGGATCTTGTGGGGATAGGCCTGGTGGCCGACGTCCCAGATGAGGCGGTCGTCCGGGGTGTGGAACACGTAGTGCAGCGCCACCGTGAGCTCCACAACGCCCAGGCCGGCGCCCAGGTGGCCGCCGGTGCGCGACACCGCGTCCACGGTGAGGGCGCGCACCTCGTCGGCCAGGGGGCGCAGGTCCTCGGGCGCCAGACGGCGCAGGGCTTCCGGGGTATCGACACGGTCGAGGGTGGGGGTGCTGGGGCCGGGCACGATGGTCTCCCTGATCGTTCGGGTTGGCGGAAACGCGGACCCCTCAGCCGCGGCGGGCCAGGACGTAGCGGGCCACGTCGGCGAGCGGCTCGGCCTTGCCGTCAAAGTGGTCCAGGTGCCGGACGGCCTGGTCCACGAGCATGTTCGCCTGGTCGCGCGCCCGCTCCGCGCCCAGGAGGGAAACGAAGGTGGCCTTGCCGGCGGCAGCGTCCTTGCCCGCCGTCTTGCCCAGTTCGGCGCTGGTGGCCTCGGCGTCCAGGAGATCGTCCACGATCTGGAAGGCGAGGCCGAGGTCGTGGGCATAGGCGGTGAGCGCCTGGCGCGCCGTCTCCGTGGCCTTGCCCAGCAGCGCGCCGGCGTCGCAGGCGAACATCATGAGCCCGCCCGTCTTCAGCCGCTGCAGCCGCGTGATCCCGGGCACGTCGGGCGCCGTGTGCTCGGCCTGGAGGTCGAGCATCTGGCCGCCCACCATGCCGTTCATGCCGGCGGCCCGGGCGAGTCCGCTCACCAGGTCGGCGCGCACGCGGCCGTCGCTGTGCGTCGCCGGATCGGCCAGCACCTCGAAGGCGCGGGTGAGGAGGGCGTCCCCGGCGAGGACGGCGGTGGCCTCATCGTACGCCTTGTGCACCGTGGGCCGGCCGCGGCGCAGGTCGTCGTCGTCCATGGCCGGCAGGTCGTCGTGCACCAGGGAGTAGGTGTGCACCATCTCCACGGCGGCGGCGGCCCGGCGGGCGGCATCCGGCGCGACCCCGAACAGGTCGGCGCTCTTGAGCACCAGGAAGGGGCGCAGGCGCTTGCCACCCGCCAGGACGGCGTGGCGCATGGCCTCGACGAGGCGGGCCTCGGGCGTCTGGCCGGCGGGCAGCAGGCGCTCCAGCTCCGCTTCCACCGTGCCCGCGGCCTCGGCGAGGGCGTCATCCACGGCGGTCATTCCGTCTCCTGCTGCGGTTCCGTGGTGACGCTGCCGTCGGGCTGGATGGCGATGCGGTCGATCTTGCCGCGGGCCTCGGCCAGCTTGTTCTCGCAATGGCGCTTCAGATGGGCGCCGCGCTCGTAGGCCTGGATGGCCTGCTCCAGCTTGACGTTGCCCTCCTCCAGCTTGCGCACGATGGTCTCCAGCTCGGCCAGGGCGTCCTCGAAGCCCATGGCGGCGATGTCCTCGGGAAGCGGTGTCTCCTCGGCCATGTCTCCTTCCAGCTTCCTCTTGACCCGGAACGGGGGCGGCGGCTCGGACGGATCAGCTTAATGCCTTAACGCATCAAGAAAAAGACCCCAGGGCGCCCATAATCCCGGACCACCACGTAGCCCGGGCTGGCAAGAGGCTTGCGTAGGGGGTCTCTTGGGCACTGTTATCAAA
>CAJXLG010000055.1 GCA_913055885.1 uncultured Rhodospirillales bacterium | reverse complement strand
GCCACCCGGGCGGCCCCCAGCCCGGCCTCGAAGCGTTGAACGGCCGGGCCGCCGGTGAGGTGGCCGCCGCGCAGGACGTCCACCACGGCCGCGATGTCCGCGTCATCGATGACCTGACGCCCGTAAGGGAGGAACCCGGCGGCCATGGGGTCTCCCGATTTGCTCGTTGGTTAACAGCCCGGTGTCCGGGCCGAGTCATCCCGGTGGTCTCTGCCGGCATGTCCGGCCGACAGGCCCGCGGCGCCGAGCTTTTCCGTTCGTCGCGCCACCGCGCGCCCCGATTCCGCTACGCCGGAAAGAAGACGGCATCAGGACCGTTGGGGGAGAACCAGGGGCGGGCAGGCGCAGCGGGCCACCGGGGCGGGGGGCACGATTTCCGGACACCCCCTTTCAGCAGGCGGCACAGTTCTTATATGGCGCTGCAACAGCCCCTTTCAGGGACGGAGGACCCATGACCCACGTTGCCATCATCGGCGCCGGCTTCGGCGGGCTCACCGCCGCACGCACCGTGCGCCGCCAGCTCCCCGAGGCGGAGATCACCCTCATCTCGCCGGCGAAGGACTTCATCTTCTACCCCAGCCTCGTCTGGGTGCCCACGGACCTGCGCCGGGGCGAGGACCTGCGCATCCCCCTGGATTCCTTCATGGACAGGCACCGCGTCACCCACCACGCCGGGCACGTCACGGGTCTGCGCGACAAGGGCCGCGTGGTGGAGACGGACACGGGCGAGGTGCCCAACGACGCCCTCATCATCGCCAGCGGCGGCCGGTTCATCGACAAGCCGGGCGGCACGGAGAACGTCCACACCATCTGCAAGGGCATCGAATCGGCCGAGGCGATCCGGCGCGACCTGCATGCCCTGAAACGCGGCCACCTGGCGTTCGGCTTCGCCACCAACCCGGACGAGCCGGGGGCCATGCGCGGCGGCCCCATGTTCGAGCTCCTGTTCGGCATCGACACCTGGCTGCGCAGGCAGGGCCGGCGCGACAACTTCGACATCACCTTCTTCTGCCCGGCGCCCCGGCCCGGCGCCCGCCTGGGCGAAAAGGCCGTGGACGGCCTCCTGAAAGATATGCACAAACGCGGCATCCACGCCCACGTGGGCCACAAGCTTACCGGCTTCGAGCAGGGGAAGGTGGGCAGCGAGGGCGGCGATTTCGATGCCGACCTCATCGCCTTCATGCCCGGCATGACGGGCCCCGACTGGGCGGAGAACACGGACCTGCCCCTGTCCGCCGGCAGCATGATCCAGGGCGACGAATACTGCCGCGTGCCGGGCTTCCCGGGCGTCTACGTGGTGGGCGACGCGGGCAGCTTCCCGGGCCCCGACTGGATGCCCAAGCAGGCCCACCAGGCCGACCTCCACGCCAAGGCGGCGGCGCGCAACGTTACCCGCGAGCTTACGGGCAACCAGGCCGACACCCAGTACAAGCCCGAACTCATGTGCATCATCGACACCTACGACAAGGGTGCCCTGGTCTATCGCGGGCCCAACCGGGGCCTGGTGCTGCCCACCATCAAGCCCTTCCACTGGGCCAAGCAGATTTTCGAGAAGCTCTACCTGCGCGGCATTCGCTGAGACCGCAGGCGCTCCCGGGGCCGGCCCCCGGGGGCGCCGTTCAGAGCCCCAGCCGCCCCCATTCCTGCTTGGGGCAGCGGTCCATGACCACGATGAGGCCGGCGCTTTCGGCCCGGCGGGCGGCTTCCGCGTTCACCACGCCGAGCTGCATCCACACGCCCCGGGCGCCCACCTCGATGGCCTCGTCCACGATGGGGGCCACCTCTTCCGGGCGGCGGAAGATATCCACCACGTCCACGGGCTCGGGGATGGCCGAGAGGCTGGCGTAGACCCGCTCGCCCAGGATGGTGCCGCCCGCCTGCCCGGGATTGACGGGGATGCAGCGCCGCCCCTTCTCCTGCAGAAAGGCCATGACGTCGTGGCTGGGGCGTTCCGGCCTGGCCGACGCGCCCACCACGGCGACGGGGCCCGCCGTGTTCATGAGGCTTGTCATGCGGGGGAGAAGGTCGTCCGCCACGGCGTCAGCTCCCGGTCCACTCGGGGGCGCGCTTTTCCAGGAAGGCGTCGATGCCCTCGGCGGCGTCGCCGGCGCACATGTTCCGGGTCATCACCGCCGTGGTGTAGGTGTAGGCCTCCTCCACCCCCATTTCCAGCTGGCGCTGGAAGGCCTCCTTGCCCAGGCCCAGGGTGAAGGGGGATTTCTCCAGGATGGGCGCCACCAGGTTTTCCACCGCCGTGTCCAGCTCGCCCTCGGGGACGGCGCGGTTGATGAGCCCGATGGCGGCGGCGTGCCGCGCCGACACGGCCTCGCCCGTGAGGAGCATCTCCAGGGCGTGCTTGCGCGGCACGGCGCGGCTCAGGGCCACCATGGGCGTGGAGCAGAACAGGCCGATGCGCACGCCGGGGGTGGCGAACTCGGCCGTGTCCGCCGCCACCGCCAGGTCGCACGTGGCGACGATCTGGCATCCGGCCGCCCAGGCCGGGCCCTGCACGCGGGCGATCACCGGCTGGGGCAGCCGGCTGATGGTAAGCATGAGCCGGCTCGCCTGCTCGAAAATGCGCTGGTAGCCGTCGGCACTCTCCTGGGCGCGCAGCTCGCGCAGGTCGTGACCGGCGCAGAAGGCCGGGCCCTCCGCCGCCAGGATCACCACGCGCGCCCGCTCGTCCCCGGCGAGGTTGTCCAGCTCCGTCTGCAGGGCGTCCATCAACGTGACGGACAGGGCGTTGCGCGCCCGGGGGCGGTTGAGGGTGAGGGTCGCCACCCCGTCGCGGATGGCGCACAAGACAAGCGGCGCTTCCGTTTCGCTCATGACAGGACCCCGCGCTCGGTGGCGGCGATGACGGCGTGGGTGCGGTTGCCCACCCCCAGCGCCCGCAGGATGGCCGTGACGTGGAGTTTCACCGTGCCCTCGGAGACGTTGAGTTCGTGGGCGATCTCCTTGTTGGACAGGCCCTTGCCCATGAGCCGCAGCACGTCCGTCTGGCGCGGCGTCAAACCGGGCCCCTCCGCGGCCGCCGCGCCTTCCGTCGGCGCCGCGGCGCGGTACTCGTTGAGGATCTCCGGCGGCAGGTAGACGCCCCCGTCCAGCACCAGGTTGAGGGCCTTGAGCATCACCTTGGTGGACGAACTCTTGGGGATGTAGCCGGCCGCGCCCAGCTTGAGGGCGTCCTCGATGTCGCGCCGCTCCTCGGAGGCGGACAGCACCACCAGCGGCAGGTCGGGCGCCGCCTCGCGCATGGCCGGCAGCACATCGCGCCACGGGGTTCCCGGCATGGCCAGGTCCACCAGCACCAGATCCAGGGGCGCGCCGCCGCGCACCTGCTCCAGCGCCGTGTCCAGATCGGCGGCCTCTTCAACCTCGGCGGTTTCGTCCATCTGCTGGATCTGCAGCACCAGCCCTTCCCGGAACAGGGCATGGTCGTCGGCGACCAGGATACGCATGCGGCGCCTCGCGGCGGACAACGGGAAAAAGCGTACGGGAACCATAGGCCACGGCGCGCCGCGGGATCAACCCGCAACGGGGGTGTCAGCCGGCGCCGGCCGACGCTGCCGTCAGGGCCGCAATGCGGTCGCGCAGCGCCCGCCCGTCCAGCAGGCGGCCGGCGTCGGGCACGAGCCCCAGGGCGGGCAGCGGCGCGCGCGCCGACGGGGCGAGGTTGCGCGGCTCCAGGGCACGGCCGACGCCCGGGGCCAGGGTGCTCACCACCTGCTCCGCCCCCGCCGCGTAGGGCGACATGGGCAGGCCGCTGGCGGCCAGGTGGGCGATTTCGTGCTGCTTCAGCGCGGGGGGTTCACCGCCGTAGGTGGCCTGATCGTCGCCGCCGATGTGCCCCAGCACCCGCCGGTAGTAGTCGTCCAGCGCCCGGCGCAGGGCGTCGCCGGCCAGATCGCCCGCCCGGTAAGGGTGGTAGATGCTGTCGGCCTAGCCCGGATTGTCGCACCGCTCGACGCGCTGTGTTGGCCTGCGCCGTGCCCGATTGCGAGGAGAAGGCCCGCCGGCGATGCTCACACATCGGCAAGGGGCTTCGACGCGGCAAGCGGCCGGCGCAGGCCAACCCGTCGGGCGCCGGTGGCGTTGGCACAGTCTGCGTCAAAGCGCTTGCCCGATGAGGAGCATCGGGCAGCGCGCTTTTCCTGGCCTGAGCCTAACGACACCGGCGCACAGCCATCGACCGGTGCGACAATCCGGGCTAGAGCGCCAGGAAATCCAGGTGCGTGCTGGTGTGCCGGCGCACCCGCTCGCGGTCGTGGCCGCCGTGGACCAGGGAATAGGCCATGCCCTCCTCCTCGTGCAGGAAATGCACGTAAAGGTAGAGGGTGGTCATGTCCATGAGGTAGGCCAGCCCGGCGCTGCGTTCCTCGGCCAGGGCCCGGTCCGCCCGCCGAAAAAGGATGACGAACATGACGTGTTGCAGGTCGTTATACCAGTGCTCGGTAATCTTGTCCGACGGCAACACGTCGGCCGGGTGGCCGAGGAGTTCCATGTACTGTGTCATCGTCTGCTCCCCCGCAAGATCAATCGGTCTTCCATCCCGCAGGGCATCATCACGTAAACACTCTGTTAAGAAAAGAGCACGAAGGTATGAGTCCCCCTGGGGCGCCTCATACGCCCGGATATGCTGTCCAGCACGGGGAAAGGAGCGATGGGGCGGTCAGACCAGACCCTGTTCCAGGGCGATGCGCACGGCCTGGGCGCGGTTGGCGGCGCCGATCTTGCGGTAGACGTTGCGCAGGTGGACCTTCACCGTGATCTCCTGAACGTCGAGATCGCGGGCAATGGTCTTGTTGGTGCCGCCCGCCACCACGGCCTTGAGGATCTCCCGCTCGCGCTCGGAAAGGGCCGGCAGGTCGTTGTCGGGCGCGGGCGCCCCGGCCGGTTCCCCCGCCGCCGTGTCCGCGGCCGGGTCCGCGTCCTCCCCGGTCTCGGCGGGAGCGCCGAAGGCACTGGCGGGCAGGTAGGTGTCGCCGGCGAGAATGAGCCGCAAGGCGTTCACCAGGGCCTGGCCGCCCAGGGTCTTGGGGATGTAGCCGCGCACCCCCTTGTCCACGGCGGCCAGCACGCGTTCGCGGTCGAACTGGCCGGACAGGATGACAAGCACGGTGTCCGGGAAGCGCGCCTGGAAGGCGTCGATGCCCTCCGTGCCGTTCATCCCCGGCATGAGCAGGTCGAGGAGCGCCAGATCGGGGGCGCCCGCCCGGTCGGCCTCGCCCAGGGCTTCCGGAAGATCGCCGGCTTCCAGGATTTCCACGTCGTCCGCCAGCTCGTTCAGGAAGGGCCGCAGCCCGTCCCGGACCATGCTGTGATCGTCGGCCAGAAGAACGCGCATGTCACCTGCCCCCCAACACTCGCCGGGCATTCTAGGCCGTGAACGCCCGACTTGTCACCCGTCGCGGAGCAGGCGGCGCACCGTGCGGCCGAGTTCCGCCAGGCTGACGGGCTTGGTCATCAGGGCCCCGGGGCCGTCGTCGCCCGTGCGTTCGGTGGCCCCGGCATGGCCGGTCACCACCACGATGGGCAGGTCGGGAACGCGGTCGCGCAGGCGCTGCATGAGCTGTGTGCCATCGCCGCGCGGCATGCGCAGGTCGGTCACCACCAGGGCGGCGGGGTCGGCGGTGAACCGGTTCCAGGCCTCGGCCCCGTCGAAGGCCGTGGTCACCCGGTAGCCCTCGTCCGCCAGGAAGGTGGCCAGGCCGCGCGCCGTTTCCGCCTCGTCGTCCACCACCAGGATGTGTTCCCCGTTGCCCGGCCGCCCGGCGGCATCGGCGGCGGGGGCGCAGGATGGCTCGGGCGCGGCCGCCGCGGGCAGCTCCACGGTCAGGCGGGCCCCGCCCTCGTCGCTTTCGTTGGCGGCGCGCAGCCGGCCGCCCATGCCGGCGGCGATGCTGTAGCTCACGGACAGCCCCAGGCCCGTCCCGCGGCCGCTCTCCTTGGTGGTGTAGAAGGGTTCGAACAGCCGGTCCAGCATGTCCCCGGGAATGCCCAGGCCGTTGTCCAGCACCCACAACCGGACCCGCCGGTCGTCCGCCGCCGCCCCCAGGGTGACTCGCGGGGTCCAGTCGGCGTCCTCGTCCTCCAGGCCGCGCCGCTCCAGCACGGCGTCGCGGGCATTGTTGAGGAGGTTGAGCATCACCTGTTCGAGCTGGACGGGCCGGCCGCGCACCCAGAGCGGCCCCTCGGGCAGGTGGGTCACCAGGGGCACGGCGTCGGCGTGCCACGAGGATTCCACCAGATCCGCCGCCGAGCGCAGGGCGGCGACGGCGTCGAAGGTCTCCACCGCCCCCGTGTCGCGGCGGCTGAAGACGCGCATGTGGTCCATGATCTCGCCCATGCGCCCGGCCTGCTCCTCGATGCGGCCCAGGGCGTCGCGGGCGTCGGCCTCGCCGCCGCGCCCCCGGTCCAGGCGCATCAGGGCGCCCTCGGCGGCGAAGCGGATGACGTTCAGGGGCTGGCTGAGTTCGTGGGTCATGCCGGCGGCCATCTCGCCCAGGGTGGCGAGCTTGGCCGTCTGGATGCTCTCCTGCTCGCGTTCCTTGCGGGCCGTCAGGTCGCGCACCAGGGTCTCCACCGCCGTGCCGCCCTCCACCAGGACGGTGCTGGCGTGGCTTTCCGCCTCCATCCGGCGGCCGTCGGCGCTGACCAGGGTGATTTCGCAGGTGTCCGGCCCGGCGTTGGTGAGCAGGGAGGCCACGCCGCTCTTGAGGCGCTCCTGGTCGGCAGCGGCGACGAAATCCAGGAAGGAGCGGCCGGTCAGGGCCGCCGGCCCGTCCACCCCGGCCATGCGGGCGGCGGCCTCGTTGGCGTGCAGGATGGTGAAGCCGCGATGGACGAAGATGGCGTCGGGCAGGTGTTCCACCAGGCCGCGATAGTGGGCCTCGCTCTGGCGCAGGGCGTGCTCGGCATCGCGCCGGCGCTGGATGTCCTCCGTGGCCACCAGCAGGCTGCCGCAGGTGGCCACCAGCGGCCGCAGGCGCTCCAGGAACCCCGTGTCATGGCCCCCGCCGTCGGCATCGCCGCCCAGGGCCAGGACGCCGATGATGCGCTGGCCGGCCGGCAACGGCACGGCGATGAAGGCCGCCACGTCGGCATCCGCCGCCAGGTCGGCGGGCAGGCCCGCGGCGCGCGGGTCGGCGGCGGGATCCGTGCGCGCCACCACGTCGCGGCCCAGCAGGGCGGCTCCCAGCAGGCTGTCGGCGGCCAGCGGACCCGCGTCCACGGGCGCCGCGGGCCCGCCCGGCGTGGCGAGGCGGCCCGACAGGTGCGGCCGGCCGTCGTCGTCGGGCCACGACGCCGCCGCCAGGAGGGCCAGCCGGCTGTCCGTCAGGCGCAACAGGCCGGCGAGCAGGCTGCGGATGGTCTCGTCGGGATCGTGGTCGGCGATGAACTGGGACTGGATGGCGGTGAGGAAGTCCAGAAGCTCCTCCTGGGCCTGGCGGGCCTGTTCGTTGCGCAACACGCCCAGGCCGTAGCCCAGATCGCCCACCAGGGACGCCAGGAGGTCGCGCTCGCGCTCGCCGAAGGCATCGGATTCGGCGGCGTAGACGTTGACGCTGCCGACGGTCGCCCCCTCGACGCGCAGGGGAAAGGCGGCCGCCGCCTCGTAGCCGCGCGCCGACGCCGGATCCGCCCACGGCCGGTAGTCGGCGGCGCGCGTCAGGTCCTGCACCACCACGGGGGCATCGGCGCGCAGGGCGCGGCCCGTGGGGCCCTGGCCGCGCGGGTCGTCCGCCGTCCAGGTAACGGTGACGACGTCCAGGTAGCCGCGTTCGTAGCCGGCGAAGGCGACGGGCCGCACCCGGCCGTCGGGCTCGGCGAAGCCCACCCAGGCGAAGCGATAGCCGCCCGTCTCCACCATGATGCGGCAGGCCGTCTGCAACAGCGCCGTCTCGTCGGAAGCGCGCACCAGCGCCTCGCTCAGGCGGCTGTGGGCGGTGATGGCGCGCTGGGCATGGTCCAGCCGGCGCTCGGCCCCCTTGCGGTCGGAAATGTCCGTGCTCGCCACCAGGCTGGTGCCGTCCGGGAAGTGTTCCGAGCGCAGCATGATCCAGCGGCCGTCGGTGAGGGACTGCTCCCGCGCCAGGCCGCCCGCCCGGTGCTCCTCCAGGCACGCCGCCACCCACGCCTGCCGCGCCAGGGCGTCGCTGTCGGGCGCCACGTTGCGCGCGGCGAGGGCGGCCAGCAACTCGGCCAGGGCCGTGCCGGGCGCCGTCACGTCGGGCAGGGCCCGGCGCACCACCGCGTTCGCCGCCATCACGCGCTCGTCGGCGTCCAGGACCAACAGGCCGTCCTGCATATGGTCGGCGGCGGCGCCCAGGGCCCGCCAGGCGCCGTCCGGGGCCGCCGCCGGCTCGTCGGACTCCGTCATCATGCTTTCCCGTTCAACGCGGGCCGGATGGTACGCGCCGGCGGGCCGGCCGTGAATGGCCGGCCGCGGTTCATCCGTATTACCATATTACGCCTTCCGTATGAGATCCCCTGGGTCGCGTGAGGCCGCCCGCCCGCTCGACACGCCCGCCGCCGCTGGGGCACCATGGCGGCCTTCGCCGAGAGGGAGGACGGCATGCCCGCCGACGGGAGCGACAAGCCGCTCGACAAGGTCTATCTGGTGGACGGCTCGGGCTACATCTACCGGGCCTACCACGCCCTGCCGCCCATGACGCGGCCCGACGGCACGCCGGTGAACGCCGTCTACGGCTTCACCAACATGCTCATGAAGCTGCTGGAGGAGGTGGCACCCGACCACATGGCGGTGGTCTTCGATGCCAAGCGCGAGAACTTCCGGCAGCAGCTCTATCCCGACTACAAGGCCAACCGGCCCGAGCCGCCCGACGACCTGAAGCCCCAGTTCCCCCTCATCCGCGAGGCGGCGCGCGCCTTCAACCTGGCCTGTCTGGAGATGGAGGGCTACGAGGCCGACGACCTCATCGCCACCCTGGCGAAACAGGCGCGGCAACGCGGCGCCGAGGTGGTGGTGGTCTCCTCGGACAAGGACCTCATGCAGCTCATCGGCGACGGCGTCTCCCTCCTCGACCCGCTGAAATACGCCCCCGTGGGGCCCGAGGCGGTGGAAAAGAAGTTCGGCGTGGGGCCGGACCGGGTGGTGGACGTGCAGGCGCTTCTGGGCGATGCTTCCGACAACGTGCCGGGCGTGCCCGGCATCGGCGTCAAGACGGCGGCGAAGCTCATCGACGCATACGGCGACCTGGAGACCCTGCTCGCCCGCGCGCCGGAGATCCGGCAGCAGAAGCGCCGCGAGACCCTGCTGGAACACGCCGACCAGGCACGGCTGTCGCGCGACCTGGTGACCCTGCGCGACGACGCGCCCCTGGAGACCGCCTTCGCCGACCTGGCGGTGACGGGGCCCGAGCCGGAGACCCTGCGCGGCTTCCTCAAGGAGAACGCCTTCCAGTCCATCCTGGCGCGGGTGGAGGCGGACCTGGCCGCCGAGGGGGAGGCCGCGCCGCAGGCGGCCGAGCGCGCCCCCGACGACGTGGTCTACGATCTGGTGCGGGACACGGCGACCCTCGACGCCTGGATCGACGCCGCCCGCGAGGCGGGAGTGGTCGCCGTGGACGTGGAAACGGATTCCCTGGACGCCATGCGCGCCAACCTGGTGGGGCTGTCGCTTTCCACGCGGGCAGGCCGCGCCGCTTACGTCCCCGTGGGCCACACGGCGCCGGCGGTCCAGGGGAATCTCGCCCTCGGCGATCAGCCGGACGGGGACGCGCCCGACCAGATGGACCGGGACACGGTGCTTGCGCGCCTGGGCCCCCTGCTGGCCGATGCCTCGGTGCTCAAGGTGGGGCAGAACATCAAGTACGACATGCTGGTGCTGCGCCGCCACGGCGTCGCCGTCACGCCCATCGACGACACCATGCTGCTGTCCTACGTGCTGGAGGCCGGGCTGCACGGGCACGGCATGGACGAGCTGGCGCGGGTCCATCTCGGCGTGGACGCCACACCCTACAAGACGGTGGTGGGCAGCGGCAGGCAGCAGGTCACCTTCGACCGCGTGCCCCTGGAAAAGGCGCGCGACTACGCGGCCGAGGATGCCGACATCACGGGTCGTCTGCACCGCCTGCTGAAACCGCGGCTGGCCAACGAGCACATGGCCACCGTCTACGAGACCCTGGAACGGCCGCTGGTGCCCGTGCTTGTCGCCATGGAGCAGGCGGGCATCAAGGCCGACGCCGCCGTGCTCAGGGGCCTGTCGGCGGATTTCGGCGAGCGCCTGGCGGCCCTGGAACAGGAGATCCACCAACTGGCCGGGCGGGAATTCAACATCGGCTCGCCCAAGCAGCTCGGCGAGGTGCTGTTCGAGGACATGGGCCTGGAAGGCGGGCGCAAGGGCAAGAGCGGCGCTTATTCCACCAACGCCGAGGTGCTGGAACGCCTCGCCGCCGAGGGCCACGAGCTGCCGCGCAAGGTGCTCGACTGGCGCCAGATCGACAAGCTCAAGAGCACCTACACCGACGCCCTGGTGGACGACATCCACCCGGAGACGGGCCGCGTGCACACGGCCTTCTCCATGGCCGCCACCAATACCGGCCGCCTGGCCTCCTCCGATCCCAACATGCAGAACATCCCCATCCGCAGCGAGGCGGGCCGGCGCATCCGCGAGGCCTTCGTGGCGCCCGAGGGGCACGTCCTGCTGTCGGCCGACTATTCCCAGATCGAGCTGCGCCTCATCGCCCACGTGGCGGGCGTCCAGGGGCTCGTGGACGCCTTCCGCGACGGCGAGGACGTGCACGCCGCCACCGCCAGCCGGGTGTTCGACGTACCGGCGGAGCGCCTGGACGGCGACCTGCGCCGGCGCGCCAAGACCATCAACTTCGGCATCATCTACGGCATCAGCGCCTACGGCCTGGCACAGCAGCTGGGCATCCCCCAGAAGGACGCCCAGGGCTACATCGACGCCTACCTGGACCGCTTCCCGGAGATCCGCGCCTACATGGAGGCCACCAAAACGTTCTGCCGCGACAACGGATTCGTGCGCACCCCTTTCGGCCGCAAGGTGCACGTGCCGGACATCAAGGACCGCAACCCGGCGCGGCGCAGCTTCTCGGAACGGGCCGCCATCAACGCCCCCATCCAGGGCGGCGCGGCCGACATCATCAAGCGGGCCATGATCCGGCTGCCCGATGCCCTGGCGGAAGCCGGCCTGGACGCGCGCCTGCTGCTCCAGGTGCACGACGAGCTGATCCTGGAGGTGCCCGAGGCCCAGGTGAAGGCCACCAGCGACACCGTCCACCGGGTCATGGCAAGCGCCGCCCACCTCACGGTGCCCCTGGAAGCCGAGGTGGGCACGGGCAGGAGCTGGGCCGAGGCGCACTGATCCGCGTTCCGTCCCGACGGGCGCGTCCTGGAAAGCGGCCGGCCGGCGCGCTACACTCGTCGCCGTCGAGCGACAGCCGGAGTCGAAGGGAGCCGTCCATGAAGCGCATCACCGTCCCCCTCGCCGCCGCCCTCATGCTGACGGCCGGAACGGCCCTGGCCCAGGGCAGGGAAGGCACGCGCATGGCCTTCGACTTCTACGACAAGGACGGCAACGGCGTCCTGAGCAAAGCCGAGGTGAAGGGCATGGCCAGGACCATGTTCACCTACGCCGACAAGAACGGCGACGGCCGGGTGGCGGGTGAGGAAACCCTCCTGGGCCCGCGCGACACGGATCTCATGGACACCGACAACAGCGGTGCGGTAGAACAGGACGAGGCCGTCGCCTACCTTACCGATTTGATCCTGCGCGAGGACGCCGACGACGACGGCACCATTTCCTTCGAGGAATACCGCAACTGACCGGCGGGGCCCGCCCATGCGCATCCGGCGCCTCCTGTTCCTGCTCGTGGCCGCGGTGCTGCTGCTGCCCGGAGCGGCCCCGGCGGCCGGCGACGGGGGCGAAGCGCCGCCGCGTCCGGGCGATAAACGGGACCTCGCCGCGGCCGACCTGAGCGACCCCGAGCTTCGCCGGCTGCTGTCCCTCCTGGAGGACCCGGAGCGCCGCACCGCCTTCACGAAACGGTTGCGCGCCCTGGCCCGGGCGCGCGCGGCCACGGCCCCCGAAGCCGAGAAACCCGCGGCCGAGATGCTGAAGGCCGTGGCCGGCGGGGCGGAGCAGGTGGAAAACGTGGTGAAGCGCGTGGGCGGCGCCGTGGGCGAGGCGCCCGCCTTCGGCCAGTGGCTGCTGGAACAGCTGCGTGATGGCGGTGTACTGATTGCGCCGCTTGAAGATAGTGGCGGCCGTCAGTGGTTAACCCAGGTACGCCGCGTTGGCAGTGTGTACGAGAAACGTCGACTAGAGCCGGTTCGGTTTGTCCCGCTACTGCAAGGAGTCGTGAATTGAAGGGCAAAAGGTTAGCTATTTTTCTGAAAGGGGTCGGCATGGGCGCTGCTGATGCAGTGCCCGGTGTGTCCGGTGGTACCATTGCCTTCGTTACCGGCATCTATGAAGAGTTGATCCAGACGGTCCGCCAGTTTGGCCCAGGTGCCTGGGAAGCCTGGCGCCAGGGGGGCATCAAGCACCTTTACGCGCATCTTAACCTGGCGTTTTTATTGCCTTTGCTGGTGGGTGTGGCAGCAAGCCTGGTCAGTTTTGCACATCTGGCACTGTGGCTGATGGAGGCTCACCCCCTGCTGTTGGACGGCTTCTTTTTCGGTCTGGTGGGGGCCTCGGCCTTGGGGGGGCATAACGCCATGAAAAGCTGGAAGTTCTGGTACCTTTTGCCATTGGTGGCTGGCTTATTGCTAGCCAAGACCCTGCCTGGACTAATGCCGACGGTGCTGCTTCTGGGTAACGAAAATATGGTAATTGTGGTGGCGGGCGCGATTGCAATCAGTGCCATGCTTCTGCCAGGCGTTTCCGGCAGTTTCCTGCTTCTGACCATGGGACTCTACGGGACCATCATGCAGGCGATTCGTGGTTTTGATCTGGCAGTTATCGGATTGTTTGGCCTTGGCTGCCTGATCGGGTTGGCTTTGTTTTCACGCCTTTTGGTCTGGTTGTTCAAACGCCAGCACGATGCCACTATGCAACTGCTATTGGGTTTTATTATTGGATCCTTGCCGGTCTTATG
>CAJXLG010000054.1 GCA_913055885.1 uncultured Rhodospirillales bacterium | reverse complement strand
CCCGCCGGGTGCCGGGCGGCACGAGCCGCTCCAGCCAGTCGCGCCTGGCGTGAAAGTAGACCAGGGTGAGGAAGCCGCTGTCGTCGCTGCACAGCACCCGCCACGGGCGGCGCGGCGCCTCGGGCGGCTGGAGGCTCAGGACATCCACCACCACCGTCGCCACGGTGCCGTCGGGGGCCTCCGCCACGCGGGGCATGAAGCGGCGATCCACCCGCCCCGTGGGCAGATGCCACAGGACATCCACGACGTGCGGCCCGCACAGCTTCTCGAACAGCCTCCCCAGCCGCCGGCCCACGCCGGGCAGGCTGGTGACGGCGGCGAAGAGGGGGTAGAGGATTTCCGGACGGCGGGCCATGGCGCTCCTGTATGGAACGGCTGACAGACGGCGCGCAAGCCGCTATATGGTAAGCCGCTATCGTGCTCGGGAAAACGGCGACACGCCATGGACAAGGACCGCAAGCGCCTGCGCTACCGCTGCCACCGCCGCGGCACCCACGAGGCGGACCTGCTGCTCACCGCCTTCGCCGAGCAGCACCTGGACGGCCTGGACGCCGGGCAGCTGGCGCGGCTGGAGGCGCTCCTGGAAGCGCCCGACCAGGACCTGCTCGCCTGGGTGTGGGAGCGGCGCCCGGCGCCCGCCGAACACGATACGGACGTTCTCGCCCTTCTCAGGACCACCCGTTACGAGCCCGGATCACCGTGACAAACCTGGAAACCGTCGTCACCACCGCCGGCCGGACGCCCGTGCACGGCGTGCCGGAAGGATTCGATGCCCTGGCCCTCGCGCGGCTGCACCGGGCGGCCGGCAGCGGCCCCGTGCTGCACGTCGCCCGGGACGACAGCCGCATGGCGGCCCTGGCCGATGCCCTCGGATTCTTCGCGCCGGAGCTTTCGTACATCACCTTTCCCGCCTGGGATTGCGTGCCCTACGACCGGGTCCCGCCGCATGCGGATATCATGGCGCGGCGCATCGGCACGCTGGCGATGCTCGCCGACGGGGCGGCGCCCGATCTGGTGCTGACCACCGCCTCGGCCGCCACCCAGCGGGTGCCCCCGCTGCGCACCCTGGTGGGCACCGCGTGGACCCTGGCGACCGGCGGCACGCTGGACCAGGAAGCCTTCACGGGGTTCCTGGAACGCAACGGCTACCACCGCGCCGAAACGGTCATGGAGCCGGGCGAATACGCCGTGCGCGGCGGCATCATGGACGTCTTTCCGTCGGGCCATACCGTGCCGGTGCGCCTGGACCTGTTCGGCGACGAGATCGACACCCTGCGCACCTTCGACCCGCATACCCAGCGCACCATCGAGAAGGTGGACCGCGAGGTGCTGCATCCCATGAGCGAGGTGGTGCTGGACGACGCGGCCGTATCGCAATTCCGCAGCCAGTACAGGGCCTTGTTCGGCACTCCTCAGAAAGGGGATGAACTCTACGAGGCCATCTCCGCCGGCCGGAAGTTCCCCGGCATGGAGCACTGGCTGCCCCTCTTCCACGAGCACCTGGAGACGCTCTTCGCCTACCTCCCCGACACCCTGGTGGTGGCGCTGGACCACGAAACGGACCAGGCCGTGCGCACCCGGCGCGAGCAGATCCGGGAATACTACGACGCCCGGCGCACGGTGATGGAAGCGGGCGGCCGCGAGGGCGGCATGATCTACAATCCGGTGCCGCCCGACCGGCTCTACGTGCCCGAGGACGAATGGAACGGCCTTCTGGCCGTGCGGCGGGTGGCGGCGTTCTCCCCCTACGCGGCGCCCGACGCGGGCGGCCCCGCTGTGGACCTGGAAGCGCGCCCCGGCCGCGACTTTGCCGACGTGCGCGCCCAGCCCGGCGGCAACGTCTACGACGCCGTGGCGGAACAGGTGCGCATCGAGCGCACGGCCGGGCGGCGTTCCGTCATTGCCGCCTACTCCGAGGGCTCGCGCGACCGCCTGGCCTCCGTGCTTTCGGAGCACGGCGTGCCGGCGCCCACCTTCGCCGATTCCTGGCCGCGGGCGGAGGAGGTCGCGGCGGAGGGGACGGGCGTGCCCCTGGTGGTGCTCACGCTGGAGCGCGGCTTCCGCACCCCCGATCTCGCCCTCATCGCCGAGCAGGACATCCTGGGCGACCGCCTGGTGCGGCGGGCCCGCCGGCGCCGCAAGCCGGAGCAGATGATCCTCGATGCCGGCAGCCTGAACGAGGGCGACCTGGTGGTGCACCAGGAACACGGCATCGGCCGCTACGAGGGGCTGGTCACGGTGGAGGTGGCGGGGGCCGCCCACGACTGCCTGCGGCTGGTCTATGACGGCGACGACCGGCTCATGGTGCCGGTGGAGAACCTGGACCTGCTGTCGCGTTACGGCACCGAGGAATCCGGCGTCCAGCTCGACCGCCTGGGCAGCACCGCATGGCAGGCGCGCAAGGCGAAGCTCAAGGAGCGCATCCGCGAGATGGCGGACCACCTGGTGCACGTGGCGGCGGAGCGGCAGGTGCGCACCAAGGAGCCCCTGAACCCGCCGGAAGGGCTGTACGAAGAGTTCGCCAACCGCTTCCCGTGGGTGGAGACGGACGATCAGCTCCAGGCCATCGAGCAGACCGTGAACGACCTGTCGTCGGGCCGGCCCATGGACCGCCTCGTGTGCGGCGACGTGGGCTTCGGCAAGACGGAGGTGGCCCTGCGGGCGGCCTTCGTCACGGCCATGGCCGGCTATCAGGTGGCCGTGGTGGTGCCCACGACCCTGCTGGCGCGCCAACACCACCAGGTGTTCCGGGAGCGTTTCGACGGCTTCCCGGTGAAGGTGGAGCAGCTTTCCCGCATGGTCAGCCAGCGCGAGGCGCAGCGGGTGCGCAAGGGGCTCAAGGACGGCACCGTGGACATCGTGGTGGGCACCCACGCGCTCCTCACCAGGCACATCCAGTTCGATCGCCTGAACCTCGTGGTCGTGGACGAGGAACAGCACTTCGGCGTGGCCCACAAGGAGCGCCTGAAGCAGCTCAAGAGCGGGGTGCACGTCCTCACCATGACGGCCACGCCCATCCCCCGCACCCTGCAGATGGCGCTCACGGGCATCCGCGACATGTCCATCATCGCCACGCCGCCCGTGGACCGGCTGGCCGTGCGCACCTTCGTGCTGCCCTACGACCCGGTGGTGGTGCGCGAGGCCATCCTGCGCGAACGCTTCCGGGGCGGGCAGACCTTCTACGTGTGTCCGCGCGTGGCCGACCTGGAGACGGTGCACAACCGCATCGCCGACCTGGTGCCCGAGGTGCGGGTGGCCGTGGCCCACGGCCAGATGGCGGCGAGCGACCTGGAAGAAGTGATGGGTGCCTTCGGCGACGGGGAATACGACGTCCTGGTGTGCACCAACATCATCGAGTCGGGGCTGGATATGCCCCGGGTGAACACCATCCTCATCCACCGCTCCGACATGTTCGGCCTGGCCCAGCTCTATCAGCTGCGCGGCCGGGTGGGGCGGTCCAAGGCGCGCGGCTATGCCTACCTGACGCTGCCCAGCGACCGGCGGGTGAACAAGACGGCCCACAAGCGCCTGGAAGTCATGCAGACCCTGGACAGCCTGGGCGCGGGCTTTTCCCTCGCCAGCTACGACCTGGACATCCGGGGGGCCGGAAACCTGTTGGGCGAGGAACAGTCCGGCCACATCCGCGAAGTGGGCGTGGAGCTCTACCAGCAGATGCTCCAGGAAGCGGTGGAGGAAGCGCGCAGCAGCGAACCCGAGGGGGGCACCGGGGAAAGCTGGTCGCCCCAGATCTCCCTGGGCTCGCCCGTGCTCATCCCGGAAGACTACGTGCCCGACCTGGGCGTGCGCCTGAGCCTCTACCGGCGCGCCGCCGACCTGACGGATCCCGACGACATCGAGGCCTTCGGCGCCGAACTGGTGGACCGTTTCGGCCCCTTGCCGCAGGAGGTGGAGAACCTGCTGGAGGTGGTGGCCATCAAGCGGCTGTGCCGGCTCGCCGGGGCGGAAAAGGTGGACGCCGGGCCCAAGGGCGCGGTGGTCACCTTCCGCAACAACACCTTCGCCAATCCCGCCGGGCTGGTGGAATACATCGACAAACAGGCGGGCACCTGCAAGCTGCGCCCCGACCACAAACTGGTCTTCAAGCGCGGCTGGGAGACGGAGAAACAGCGCATCCAGGGGCTCAAGGACCTGCTCACCGACCTGTCCGCCATCGCGGCGCAGGCGTAGCGCGACTTCCCCGGGCCAGCGGTGATCTCAGTGTGGAGCGCGTGCGCCACGTGGTGCGTGACTGCTCGGAGGGCAATCGATGAAGCCTCTTGAGGCGGCGGCCGAGGACTTGCGCCGGATCGGTGTGGCAGCCATTGTTACGGGACTGGCCGGTGGTTTCCTGGAAGACAAGGTGCCGGGCATCGCCGCCGTGGTCGCGGCCGCCCTCGGCGTGGTCCTGAACGCCGTGGGGTACTGGGTTCACTGGGAAGCGGAGAGGCGGGAATGACCCCCTACATCGTTATGGGCATCATCGTGGTTGGAATGGGCCTCTCCCTCTGGATGGTCTTCCATTGGGAGAAGCAGGACCGCAAGCGCCGGGACCACTGAACCAGTGTTCTTTTCCCCTTTCTGAGCCTGCCGGCTCTAAAGACACTCGGGCTGATGCCGCGGACGGCCAAAGGGGACGCTTGGCAGGACAAAAGATCGCGTCCCTGTGCGTGGTGTGACGGGCGGGCCTTCGATGCCTGGCCCCGCCCCCGATCAGGGCCGCAATCGCCACGGCGCAGGCCAACGCAGCCCGTCGAGTCCGTGCAAAGTCCGGGCTACGGCGCGTGGTACCGGAACGTCAGCAGATAGGTGTCCTGGAGCGGGTTGAAGTTGTCGTCGGAGACGAGGTACAGAATGGACCTGCCGTTGTCCGCCGGCCGTGCCGCCAGGCCCTCGTAATTGTCCAGGGGGACAGGGGCGTCAAGGGTGCGCAGGACCGTCTTGTCGAGGGTGGTGCCCGCCTCGACAGGGCTTGTGACGCGCATGACACGGGCCCGGGGGCCGGTAACGGGGCTGTAGGCGCGTTCCAGCACCAGGACCGTGCCATCCTCGAGAACGGTGGCGTCCGTGGGCCGGAAATCGCCCCCGGCCGGGTAGGCGAGGGCGTGCCAGGCGCCGTCGTGGACCCAGGCGGCGCCCGTCTCGGCGATGGCCAGCAGGCGCCCGTCCGCCAGCCGGGCCAGGCTTTCCAGGCCCTCGTTGCCCGGCAGGTCCGCCGTGGGCGGCGCCGGGAAGGGGGAATGGTCGGCGAAGCCGGCGTCGTAGCGGACGATGCGGTGGTCGCCCTCGAAAGCCACCAGCCAGCCGCCGTCGGGGCCGCGGGTGACGGCCTCCGCGTCGCCCCTGTCGGTGCCCAGGTAGGGGATGCGGCCCGCCAGGCCGGAGGCGGAACGGTTGCCGGTCAAGGCGGCGAAGGCGCCGGTGACGCCGGCCAGCCGGCCGTGCGGCCCGTGGTCCGGCCGCAGGGAGACGTGGATGCCGTGGTCGCCCACGCCCACGAGGCGGTCGTCAGCCCACGCGAGACCGGACAGGCCGCCGAAACCGCCCCCCGACGCCCGCAGTTCGCGGCCGCCCAGCCAGGTGAGCGGCCGCCCGCCGTCCAGCGCGCCCGCCGGCGGGCCCGCCGGCACGCTGGTGATGCCCGTCTGACCGCTGACTTGACCGGCACAGCCCGTCAGGACCACAAGAGAGGCCGCCGCGACGGCGCGTCGAAGTTCACGCATGGCGCCTGTATAGGCCCTGACGCCCGGCGCGGACAAGGACAACCGCACGAGGAGGCCGCATGAATCCCGTCAGCAGCATCGGTGTCATGGCCGTGGAACACCGGCCGCTGGATGCCCTGGACCGCAACCTCGCGCTCATCGAGGAGGTGGGGGCCGATCACGCCGAACTGGCGGCGCACTGCCTCGACGTCATTGCCGGCGGACGGCTGGACACGGGCCGCATGGCGCGGCTGCGCGAGGTACTGGACCGGCGCGCCCTGGCCTATACGGTCCACGCGCCCCTGGTGCTCAACCTCATGGACGAGCAGCACGCCGAGAGCCACCGGGCCGTGGCGCGCGCCTGTCTGGACCTGTGCGCCGAGATGGGCGCCGGCGTGCTGGTGGTGCACCCGGGCTGGCTGGACGCGCGCCAGGCGGCCAGCAGCATCGACCGGCTCATGGCCATGGAGCGGGCCCAGTTCGCCGACCTGGCGGCGGCCGCCGCCGAGCGCGACGTGGTGCTGGCGCTGGAGAACATGGGTACCGTGGAAGGGCTGCTGTCCGGCAGTCACACCACCTATGCCCTCGATCCCGGACGGGTCGCGGCCCAGATCCAGGCGGTGGACCATCCCAATCTGCGCGCCACCATCGACTTCAGCCACGCGGCGCTCGCGGCGTCGTGGCGCGGGACGGATCTCGCCGGCTCCCTTGCGCCGCTGGCGCCGTGGGCCCGGCACCTGCACATGCACGATTCCTTCGGCCAGCCCGTGACGCTCCCGGACGCCGCGGAGGGGGAGCTCCTCGCCTTCGGCCAGGGCGACCTGCACCTGCCCCTCGGCATGGGAAGCATTGACTGGGAGGGCCTCCTGCCGCAGCTGCCCGTGCCGTCGGGGGTGTCGGCCACCCTGGAGATCAAGCCGCACTACGCCGAGCCCGACGTCCTCGCCGACACGGTCAACCGCGCCCGGGAGCTGGCCGGAAAAATGGTGGTGGCCGGATGAGGTCGCGGACGCCCCGCCCCGCCGATGCGGGGCCCCGGCGGGGCGGAGGCTTCCGGAAGGCTCAGTTGATGGTCACCCGGCCCGTGTCCCCCACGGTCAGGGCCCAGTTGGCCGCCCGGGTGCCCTCAAGATTCAGGTGTCCGGCCAGGAAATACAGTCGGTCCCGGTCCTTGCCCCTGGCGCTGCAGAACCGGTCCTGAAGGAAGAAAGGCGGCGTGGCCTGGAAAGACAGACGCGCCCGCACCGCGTGGACACGGCCGTCCACGTTGTCCAGGTCAACCCGGTAGGTGAGGCTGTCACCCCCGGAGCCGCCCGGCTCGTAGCGCGGGTCCCCGTCGACGCCGAGGGGGCTGACGTCCTGCCCCAATTCCGGCCCGGCCCCCAAGGCCCTGGCGATGGCTTCGCGCTTGCCCCGGGGCAGGAAGCCGTCCGGCAGCAGGCGGTTGTCCTTCACCTCGGCGCAGATGGAGAGGAAGCTCGTGGTCAGACGGCCCTTGGGGGCGGCGTCGTGCCCGCACTGGACCTTGCCGGGCGCCTTGCCCTCGGGCGGCGTGGAAACCAGCTCCTGATAGATCTGCGCCTCGTCCTGGGCGTCGATGACCTGATAGTGCGGCTGGTGCCGGCGTTTCTTGGGCGCCACGCGGGCCGAACAGTCCTTTTTCCACCACACCTCGCCCCGAATGGGGTCGCCGTTCCCGTCGATCAGACGGCCCACCGGGTCCGTGCGTCCGGAGGCCCAGAGCACGTTACCGTTCTGGTCCAGCACCTCGAAGGTCACGAAGGCGCGGCGGAAGCCTACGCCCGACGGGAATTTGTGGCCCACGTTGTTGTCCACGGTGACGGTGGCCTTCAGGGTGCCGTTCTTCTTCTTGGCGCTGGCGTCGATGGTGGCGACGTCGCCCTGCTCGACGGTTTCGAGCATGGCCTGTTCCGTACGCACCAGGGGATCAACGCCCTTCCGGCCCATCATGGGATCCGTGGTCCGCAGGCCCAGGACGTCGGGGAACTGTTGGGCCATTTTCACAAGGAAAAGGTTGAGGCCCACGAGGGTATGCCGCGCATAAGGCTCGCGCGGCTCCAGGTCGATCTGCTCCGCCGGCTTGGCGAATTCGGCCTGCGGGAAGGTGCGCTTTTCCTGGATGGTGGCGATCTTGCTCCGGAACGGATCGTCCTGGTGATCCCTGCTGGGCATGTGGCAGCCCTGGCAGCTCCTGGCATTGTCCCCGGCCCCGGCGGGCAGGGCCCCGTACGCCGAATCCCCCGTGCGGTATTCGCTGAAGGCCCACTCGGCGTAGGTGGTCTGCTCGTAGATGCGGCCCACGACCTCGCCCTTGTGGAAGACCGGCAGGTGCACCGTGTGGCAGGTGCCGCAGGCTTCCGAGGTGTCGAGGGTGTTGCTCTTCTCGGGCGTGATGCCCAGGGCCGTCCGCATGGGCGCCTTTTTCGGATCGGCGAAGGGCCCGTAAAGCGTGTCGGCCGGTCCCACCATGAAGGACCCCGTGAAGGTGCGGGCAAAATCCTCCTTGTCGGGGTTCAGGAGGTTCTGGCGGGCCTCGACACACGTGTTGCGGGGCGCATCGGCCGTTTTGTCCGACCTGTCACCCAGCACCATGTGGTGGCAGGCCATGCACGAAATGCCGTCACGCGCCAGGGCCCCGTAGTGGGCGTTCTCATCGTCGCCCCTGGCCTCGGCCATGGCCCGGCTGAACTTGCCGCAGTCGCCCTTTTCCCTGTTGTGGTCGATGCCGAACTGGCGCTGGCCCAGGATGCCGTGGCAGCCCAGGCACACGTTGGCGACCGTCTCCGCCTTGTCGGGGTGGAAGCTCTGGGTTTCGCTCGCGAGCTGGGCAAAAAACACGGGGTCGCGCCCCGCAAGGCCCATGGGCGACGAACGCCATGTGCCATAGGGCGACAGGTTGTGCAGCTTGTCATCGTGCCCGGCGGGGGCCGTCATGTTGTACTGCAACCCCGTGGCGCCCGCGTCGTGGCAGCCCACGCACTGGCTGCTCGTGAGATACTGTCCCTTGCTGTCCGGTTTGCCGGCGGGCATGGCAACGTTGTCGTAGGTCTGGGAGGGCATTTCGGGAACGCTGTCCCAGTCGGGCGCCGGTCCGTCCGGGGCGGGGAAGGCCGCCCGGAAGGCATCGTCATAGCCCCGGTGCGGTGATCCCAGGCGGGGGGCATCGCCGTCGGGCAGGACAACCTTGCGGTGGTGCGGCGATTCCGGCGAGTCGGCGAGGCCGGCCGACTGGCTCAGGAAAACCAGCGGTTCGCCCGGGGTGCCCTGCATGTTGCGCGCCGACGCGAATGTCAGGTTGTCGCGGGCCGAGGCGTGGCAGTTCATGCAATACTGCCCGAAGCCCATGCTGGGCAGGCCGTTGTCCGTGTTCCGGGCGGGATAGTCGGGCCGCCAGCCATCCCAGCCGTAGCTGCCCCAGAACCATCCGTCCTGGGCGCCGTCGGGGTCACGGATCATGACGGCGGCCCCTTTCGTGGGCATCAGGCGTTCCGGCGCGACATGGTCACAACGCTCGGCGGGCGCCGGATACATCTCCTTGATGAGCATGGCGCCGTCAGGAACCGGCGCGTCGTCCCGGGCCTGATCCCTGTCGTCGGCGCCGCGATTCTGCTTCACCCACTCGGCGGCCTGCGGCGAATACCAGATGACCACCGGCGCATGGGTGCCGTCGTAGGCGCCCTCCCACGCGTTCGATTCAAGGCGCGCCGTGTAGGGGCCCGTGTCGCGGACCCGTTTGTCGCGCACCCAGCCGCTTGCCTTGGCGCGGTGGCAGAAATGCTTCAGGTAGCGGCCCAGCTTTTCCTCGTATGCCTTCAACGACATGGATGCCGGCCGGCGTACGTCGTCGTGCAGTTCTTTGCAGACGGAAGGATCCGTGGGTCTCACGGGGGCCGGGCGTTCGGCCGGACAGTCGCCCTCGGCCAGGGCCG
This sequence comes from uncultured Rhodospirillales bacterium, assembly GCA_913055885.1. Taxonomy (GTDB): domain Bacteria; phylum Pseudomonadota; class Alphaproteobacteria; order Rhodospirillales; family CAJXLG01; genus CAJXLG01. The sequence goes on along the minus strand of CAJXLG010000054.1, from coordinate 3,936 downwards.
GACCCGCCCCGCTGGCCGCGACGAGCAGGATCGCCGCCGGCCAATGTGGTTTGCGTAACATGGCATCCCCTCTGGCAGTGGAACGACAAAGAGAATACTACAAACGGTATAGTCGTACAATTATAGGGGATCACTCTTAAAGAGAGTTCCTGCCGCCGACAGCCGGCACGGGGTGGGGCGTAAGCCCCATTGTCCCCGGCGGCCGTCAGCCCTGGCCGTCGGTGATCCAGGGCGGCGGGCCCGTCATGGACATGGCGGGCTCGGCGGCGGTTTCGATGCGGCTGGCGAGGTCGATGAGGCGTTCCAGCACCTCCGGCTCCTGGGCGCCGGCGATGGAATAGCGGCCGCCGAAGACAAAGGTGGGTAGGCCCATGATGCCCAGCCGGGTGCTGCGCGCGTGATCGGCCAGGACCACGGCCCGCTCGGCCTTTTCGCCGGCGAGGAAGGCGGCCGTGCGTTCCGCCGCCAGGATGCCCGTGGCGTCGGCGATGTCCGCCAGTACGCGGGCGTCGCCGATGTCGCGGCCCTCGACGAACATGGCCCGGAACAGCCGATCGACGAGCCTTTCCTGGCGTTCCGGGTCGCGCGCCAGCAGCCGTACCAGGCGATGGGCCTTGATGGTGCTGGGCATGCGCTCGATGCGGTCGTAGCGGAAATGCTCCCCGTAGGCGCGGGCGGCGTCGGCGGCGGCGCCCAGGGTGCGCTCGGCCCGCCGCCGGCCGTTGAAGCGCCACGCCAGATAGTCGTGGAAGGGCAGCCCCACGGAGGGCATGTCGGGGTTGAGGACGAAGGTGCGCCAGCGCACCACGGCATTGATACCCGGCCGGCGGGCCAGGGCCTCCTGCAGGCGGAGCTGGCCCACCCGGCACCACGGACAGCACAGGTCGAAAACGACGTCGATGTGCATGGCCCTTCCGGGGACCGACGTGATTCAGTCGAGGTTGGCGCGCGCCCGGCCGATGAAGCTGTCCGCCTCCTCGCCGGCCTCCAGCGCGGCGCTGCCCACCTGCACCCAGACGCTCACCGGCTGGTAGACGTCGTGCAGGGCGAAATCCGTGTAGGACAGGACGCCGGCGATGCGGTGCATCACCACCTCCGCTTCATTGAGCGGCGTGTCCGCCAGGATGACGCAGAACTCGTTGCCCTGGTAGTGGACGGGCAGGTCCTCGGCGCGCACCAGGCCGCCGATCCATTGGCCCATCTGCTGCAGGATGTGGTCGCCCGCCTTCTTGCCGAAGCTGTGATAGATGCCCGTGATGTTGGGGATGTAGAACATCACCACGGACAGGGGCTTGTTCCATGTGCGGGCGTCGGAAATGCAGTCGTGGACGTAGGCATCCAGGAAGTTCCGGCTGAAAACCGAGGGCGCCAGCTCGGCCGCCGTCTTCGCCGTGTGCGTCTGGGCCAGGGTATCGCGGATGCGCCAGCGCAGGCGCTGCCGGCGGCACAGCATGAGGACGCCCGTGCGGACGCGTTCCGGCTCCGCCCCGGTGGGCACCACGCGGCTGGCGCCGCGCCGGTAGGGCTCCACGGGGTCGTCGAAAAGCCCCTCGTCGGCCATGAGCAGGACCGGCATGTTGAACAGGCGCGGATTGTTGCGCACCTGGGCGCACAGGTCGAGGTAGGGGACCGGATCGTCCGTGGCGTGGAGCACCACCGCGTCGGGCAGCTCACGCGGGTCCATGTCGTCCAGCGTGGGCTCCACGGCCAGTACGCTGTCCACCGTGATGACACGGCCCTGCTCGCCCACCATGGGGCGCAGGCGCTCGGCCATGTCGGCGCCCGCCGTCAGGACGTGGTAGTTCTGGACGTCCGTGGGCCGGTCCACATGCTCGGGCGCCACCACGCCGAAATGCGACGCGGCGTGGGCGCGCCGGCGCAGTTCCGTGTGCATGGTGGAAAGCCGCACCAGCGGCCCCATGCGGGCGACGAGGGCCGCCGTCTCGAAGGGATGGTGGATGACGTCATCCACGCCGGCATCCAGGAGGATGTCCGTGGCGGGGGTTTCCGTGTCCGGAACAACGAGCAGCGCGGGCAGGTTGGCCGTCTCCGGCGCGTCGCGCAGCCGCCGCACGAGATCCAGCGCGCTGCCGTCCGCAAGCTCGGTGGTGACGAGCACGAGGTCCGGCGTGCTTGCGCCGCCCCGCTCGACGGCGCCCTCGACGCTGTCCACCACCTCGCCCGGGTAGCCGGACCCGGCCAGCGTCGCTTCCAGGTCGCGGGCCCAGCCGGAGTCCCGCGCCGCCACCAGGATGTTCGCCAGACGCGACATGCCGTATCGTTCCCTTCATCAGTGCGTTTCGCGGCAACTGCTACCGCGGATGCTATGGTGCCCCGCTGGCGCGCCCCGTGCAAGCGGTGGGTTAGGCCCCCCTGCGGTGGGCCGCCGCCAGATGGCCCACGAGGTGGGCCCCCGTGTGGCTCTCGCGATTGCGGGCCACCTGCTCCGGCGTGCCCTCGGCCACCAGCCGGCCGCCGCCGGCACCGCCCTCGGGGCCCAGGTCCACGAGCCAGTCGGCCGTCTTGATGACCTCCATGTTGTGCTCGATGACGATGACCGTGTTGCCCTGGTCCACGAGGGTGTGCAGCACCTCCAGGAGCTGGCGCACGTCGTCGAAATGGAGGCCGGTGGTGGGCTCGTCGAGGATGTAGACGGTGCGCCCGGTGGAGCGCCGCGACAGCTCGCGCGCCAGCTTGACGCGCTGGGCCTCGCCGCCGGACAGGGTGGTGGCCTGCTGCCCCAGCCGGATGTAGGACAGGCCCACGCGCTTGAGGGTTTCCAGCTTGTCGCGGATGGCGGGCACGGCCGAGAAGAACTCCGCCGCCTCCTCCACGGTCATTTCCAGGATGTCGGCGATGGACTGGCCGCGCCACGTGATCTCCAGGGTCTCGCGGTTGTAGCGCCGGCCCTTGCAGGTGTCGCAGGTGACGAAAACGTCGGGCAGGAAGTGCATCTCGATCTTGATGACCCCGTCGCCCTGGCACGCCTCGCAGCGGCCGCCCTTGACGTTGAAGGAAAAGCGCCCGGGCTTGTAGCCGCGCGCCTTGGCCTCCGGCAGCGCCGCGAACCAGTCGCGGACGGGGGTGAAGGCGCCCGTGTAGGTGGCGGGGTTGGAGCGCGGCGTGCGGCCGATGGGCGACTGGTCGATATCGACGATCTTGTCCACGTTCTCCAGCCCCTCCAGCGCCCGGAAGGGGCCCGGGTTCTCGCGCGCGCCGTGAAGCCGGCGGGCAAGGGCCTTGTACAGGGTCTCGATGACCAGCGACGACTTGCCGCCGCCGGAGACCCCCGTTACGCCGATGAAGGTGCCCAGCGGGAAGGCCGCGTCCACGGCCTGGAGGTTGTGCGAGGCGGCGCCGCGGACGGTTAGATGATGGCCGTTACCGGGCCGCCGGCCGTCGGGAATGGGAATGGCTTTCGTGCCGGCGAGGTACTGGCCCGTCAGGCTGTCCGGCCGGGCCTCGATGTGTTCCGGCGCCCCCTCGGCCACGACGTGGCCGCCATGGATGCCGGCCCCCGGCCCCATGTCCACCACGTAGTCGGCGGCGCGGATGGCCTCCTCGTCGTGCTCCACGACGATCACGGTATTGCCCAGGTCCCGCAGGCGCTTGAGGGTGTTGAGGAGCCGGTGGTTGTCGCGCTGGTGCAGACCGATGGAGGGTTCGTCCAGGACGTAGAGCACCCCCGTGAGCCCCGAGCCGATCTGCGAGGCCAAACGGATGCGCTGGCTCTCGCCGCCCGACAGGGTCCCCGAGTTGCGCGACAGGGTGAGGTAGGTGAGGCCCACGTCGCCCAGGAAGCGCAGGCGCTCGTTGATCTCGCGCAGGATGCGGCGGGCGATCTCCTGGTACTGCGGCGTCAGGTGGTCCTCCACGTGGGCGAACCAGTCGGCGGCGTCGGCGATGGAGAGGTCCGCGATCTCGCCGATGTGGCGG
>CAJXLG010000053.1 GCA_913055885.1 uncultured Rhodospirillales bacterium | reverse complement strand
CGTTGGTCTTCACCGACCCCACCAGCAGGGGCGCCTCGCGCCCCGCCATCACCCGGCCCAGCGCCTGCAGCTCGATGGGATCGCCCAGCGGCGTGCCGGTGCCGTGGGCTTCCAGCACCTGGAGGTCGTGCGGCGAACATCCCGCCTGGTCGAGGGCGGCCTGGATCACCGCCGCCTGGGCGTCGGCATTGGGCACGGTGAAGCCGCCGGAATGGCCGTCGTGATTGACGGCGGAACCGTGGATCACCGCCATGACCGGGTCGCCGTCCCGCTGCGCGTCGTCCAGGCGCTTGAGCACCGCCATGCCCGCGCCCTCGCCGCGGCCGATGCCGTCCGCGTCGGCGGCGAAGGCCTTGCAGCGGCCATCGGGCGCCAGGGCCCCGGCGCGCGACATGTACACGCTGGGCTCGGGGCTCAGGAGGAGGTTCACCCCACCGGCCAGGGCCAGGTCGCATTCGCGCGTCCGCAGGGCCTGGCAGGCCAGGTGGACCGTCGCCAGGGAGGCGGCACAGGCGGCGTCCACGGCGATGGTCGGCCCCGCCAGCCCCAGGGCGTGGGCGACCCGCCCGGGGGCGCCGCTGGAAACGTCGGCGGCGCCCGTATAGGGGTCGATGGCGCGGGGGTCGCGGGCCACTTTCAGGCCGTGGTCGTTGGCGTTGATGCCCACGTAGACGCCCGTGCGCGAGCTTCCCGGGTCGAGCGGCGGCAGGCCGGCGTGTTCCAGCGCCTGCCACGCCACTTCCAGGAGCACCCGGTGCTGCGGGTCGGTGGCCCGCGCCTCGGCGGGCGCCATGCCGAACAGGGCGGCGTCGAAGCCGGCGACGTCGTCCAGGAAGCCGCCTTCGCGGGTGACGATGTGTCCGGGTGTCGCCGGGTCCGGGTCGTACCAGGCGTCGGCGTCCCAGCGGTCGGCGGGGACGCGCCCGATGGCGTCGCGCCCTTCCCGAAGAAGCGTCCACGCGTCCCGGGGGCCGGTCACGCCGCCGGGCAGGCGGCACCCCAGGCCGATGACGGCAATGGGCGCGGTCGCCGCCGCCTCCCGCGCCTGAAGGTCGCGGATGGTCTCCAGGGCCCGTTCCAGCAGGGCCTTGTAACGCTCCTCCTCGCTCACGGGCGCTCCTTGTGGGCGTCCAGGCTGTCCAGCAGGCCTTCCAGGGCCTCGGCAACGTCCTCACCGGTTGCCCCGGCCGCCGGGTCGCGCGCGGCGTCGCCGCCGGCCGGGCTTTCGTCCATCAGGTCGGCGAGCGGGCCGTCGGCCAGGAAATCGGTAACGGCGGCCACCGTGAATTTCTCGAAGGCGATGGTCCGGGGCACGCTGACGGCCAGCAGCTTTTCCATCCGCCGGTGCAGGTTCAAGGCGCCCAGGGAACTCATGCCCAGCTCGAAGAAGCCGCCGTCGGCGGGCACGGCATCCGGCCCGTCCAGGCCCAGGAGATCGGCGACCATGCCCCGGATCTCGCGCTCCAGGGCAGGGCGGCGCTCGGCGGGGGGCAGGCCGCGCAGGCGCGCTTCCAGGGCCCCCGCCTCCGTGTCGTCGGCGGCATGCACCGCATCATGGTCGGGCACGGCCCAGAACCGCCGGCGCTCCCAGGCCATGGTGGGCAGGTCCAGCACCACCCGGTGCGGGTACACGGTGGACCAGTCCACGGGCGCGCCGGCCTCGAACCGTTCCGCCAGGGCGGGCATGGGCCCACGGTCTTCACCGGCAAGCCAGTGGTCAAGGACCGCCAGTACCGCCTCGTGCGTGGTTCCCCAGACGGCCAGCCGGTGGTCCAGGGCCTGCCGGCCGTGGACCAGGGCCGCCCCGATGGCGGGCAGCGGGTGCTGCCGGCCGGCGGCGGCCAGCCAGGCGCGGTAGCGTTCGGCCAGCGTCCGCAGGGCGCCGGGCGAGCGCGCCGAGATGGGCAGGACCCAGGGGGCGTCCGGCGTGGTGGCGTCGGCGGCGGCCTCGTCGGTCCGGGCGGCGCCGGCGTCGACGGCTTCCGGCGCGGCGACGATCATGTGCGCGTTGGTACCGGACCAGCCGAAGGAACTGACCGCCGCGTGGCGCTCGCTTCCGGTCCAGGCCAGGGCGCCGGGGTCCAGGTCGGGCGCTGCCACGGCCAGGCGGGTGCCGGCCAGGCTGATTTCCGGGTTGAGGGTTTCGAACCCCGGGGTGGGCGGGACCTGTTCGTGCCGCAGGGCCAGGACCGCCTTGATCAGGCTGGCGATGCCGGCGGCCGAGGCCAGGTGGCCCAGGTTGGCCTTGGCCGCGCCGACGAGGCAGGGTGCGGCGTCGCCGTCGGTGCGGCCGTAGGTGCCGGCCAGGGCCTCCATTTCGATGGGGTCGCCCAGGGGCGTTCCCGTGCCGTGGGCTTCCACGCAGTCCACGGCGTCGGCCGACAGCCCGGCGTCGGCCAGGGCCCGCTCGATGACCGCCACCTGCGACGGGCCGTTGGGCGCGGTGAGGCCGTTGGAGCGGCCGTCGTGGTTCACCGCCGTTCCCCGGATCACGGCGTGGACGCGGTCCCCGTCGGCCACGGCGTCTTGCAGGCGCTTGAGGAACACCAGGCCGCAGCCTTCCCCGATTCCGATGCCGTCGGCCCCGGCATCGAACGGCCGGCAGCGCCCCGAGGGCGAGAACAGCCCCATGCGCGCCGTGGCCATGAGCCCTTCCGGGGCGAGCAGCAGATGAACGCCGCCCGCCAGGGCGCGGTCGCAGTCCCCGGCGCGCAGGGCCCGCACGGCCTGGTGTACCGCCACCAGCGAGGCGGAACAGGCCGTATCCACCACCATCGCCGGCCCCTGCAGGTCCCACAGATGGGCCAGGCGCCCGGCGGCCACGCTCAGGGACGTGCCGGTTCCCGAAAAGGCGTCCAGCGCCGCCGGATCGCGGTGCGCCCGCTCGCGCCAGTCGCTGGCCGCGGCGCCCAGGAACACGCCGGTGGCCGTGCGCGCCAGCCGGGCCGGTGGAATGCCCGCGTCCTCGCACGTCTCCCAGGCCACTTCCAGGGCAAGGCGCTGCTGCGGGTCGAGGCTGGCGGCCTCGTCCGCCGGGATGTCGAAAAAGGCGGCGTCGAAGCCGGATACGTCGCCCAGGAAGCCGCCCTCCCGCAGGGGCAGGCGCCCGGGGGTGTGGGGGTCGGGATCGTAGAGGGCGTCGGCGTCCCACCGCTGGGGCGGGACGGGCGCGATGCCCGCTTCGCCGGCCGCCAACAGCGACCAGTAGGCGGCGGGGTCCGACGCGCCGCCGGGGAAGCGGCAGCCCATGCCCACGATGGCGACGGGCGCCCGCGCGGCCGCTTCCAGGTGCTCGATCCTGGCCTGCAGGCGGTCGATCGTGCCGAGCGCCTTTTTCAGGGGCGACATCCCGTCCTCGGCCATCAGGTCTCTCCCAGGTCCGTAAGGCGTTTCATCAACTCGGCCTCCGCCTCCGCCTCGCTCATGGCGTTCAGGTCGGCTTCGGAGAGGGTCCCTTCCGGTTGGGCCGGCGCCGCGGCCGCCGTGTCAAGGGTCGCGTCCGCCCCGTCGAGGCCCAGTCGTTCCAGGAGGTGGGCGGCGAGGTCCGGGAACGCGGGATGGTTCCAGGCCAGGGTGGCCGGCAGGCGCAGGCCCAGGTCGGCCTCCAGATAGTTGCGCAGGTTGAGGGCCATGAGCGAATCCAGGCCCAGATCGGCGAGGGTCTGGTTCTCGGGGGCCACGCCGGCGCGCTCGATGCCGATGCACTGGGCGGCCCGCCCGGCCAGATGGTCCACCAGCAGCGCCGTCCGCCGGTCGGGGGCCAGGTCGGCCAGGCGCCCGGCCAGGTCGCCGGCGTCGCCGCCCGCTTCCGCGCCGCCGCCGGCCGCCCGGGGCGGCCCCGCGAGGTCGGCCATCAGGTCGCCCAGGGCGGTACCGTACCGGTCCAGCCAGCGTGCCGGATCGAGCCGGGCGACGCCGCATACGGCCTGCCCGGTGGCCAGGACGCGGTCCAGGGCGGCGGTTCCCTCGGCCGCGTCCAGGGGCACCAGGCCGCTGGCGGCGAAGCGTTGCGCCAGGTCGCGATCGGCGACGCCGCCGGTGCCCCGCCAGGGGCCCCAGTTCACCGCCACCGCCGGCACGCCCCGATCCGCCAGCCGGGCCGCCAGGCCGTCGAGGAAGGCGTTGGCGGCGGCGTAGTTGGCCTGCCCCGGCGCGCCCAGCAGGGCGGCCGTGGAGGAGAACAATACCAGCGCCCGCAGCGTTTCCCGTGGCACCGCCTCGGCCAGGGCGAGGGCGCCCTGCACCTTGGGTGGCAGCGGGTGGTGGAAGCGGCGCCAGTCGAGGTCGGGGACCAGCCCGTCGTCCAGGGCCGCCGCGCCGTGCAGCACCATGGCGACGGGGCCCTGTTCCGCCTGGATGCGCGCCGCCACGTCGCGGGTGGCGTCGGGGTCGGCCACGTCGGCGCGATAGGGCCGCGCGTCGACGCCGGCGGCGCGCAGGTCGTCGATGACCGCCTCGGTCTCGGGCCCCGGCGCACGGCGCGCGATCAGGGCCAGGCGCCGGGCGCCGCGCGCCGCCGCCCAGGCGGCGAACGCCCGGCCCAGCCCGCCGGTGCCGCCGGTGATGGCCACCACCTCGTGGCCGCCGAAGGCCGGCGCGTCGGCCGCGCCGCCGGGCCGGGCCGGCGGCAGGACGGGCAGCGCGGCGGGGTCGTCGAAGGTCAGGGCCAGGCGGCCCGTGTGCTGCCCCCGTGCCATGGCCTGGAAGGTCGCGGCGGCCTCGGCCGCGGGGCGCGCGTCCACCGGCAGCGGCGCATAGGTGCCGTCGGTCAGCCGCCCGGCCACGGTTTCCAGGAGGCGGCCCGCCGCTTCCGGGCGTTGCCCCATGAGGCCGGCGAGATCGAGGGAGAAATAGGCGATGTTGCCGCCCAGCGCGGCGGCCGGCAGGGTGGCGCCCGACTGCTGGTCGCGCTTGCCCATTTCCACGAAGCGGCCGAAGGGGACGAGGAGGTCGAGGCCGCGCCGCGCCGCCTCGCCGGTCAGGGCGTTGAGGACCACGTCCACGCCGCGCCCGCCCGTCCGCCGGCGGACGCCTTCGGCGAACCCCGGATCGCGGGTGTCGTGCACCGAGGCCACGCCCATGTCCATGAGCATGGCCCGCTTTTCCGGCGTGCCCGCCGTGGCATGGATTTCCGCCCCGATGGCGCGGGCGATGTGCACCGCCGCCAGCCCCACGCCGCCGGCCGCCGACGGAATGAGCACGCTTTCGCCGGGCCGCAGCCCGGCCAGGTCCACCAGGCCATGATGGGCGGTCATGTAGGCGACCGCCTGCGCCGCCGCGGTGGCCGGATCGGCCGCCCAGGCGGCGCTGTCGCCGGGGTCGGGCAGGGCAACCGTGAGGGCCGCCGGGGTGACGACCTGCCGCGCCATGGCGCGCGGGGTGGGGGTGACGGCCAGCACGCGCTGCCCCGGCGCCGGGTCCGTGACCCCCGGCCCCAGCGCCGCCACGGTGCCGCAGGCATCCATGCCGAAACCGAGCCCGGCGCCCTCGGCCTCGCCGAAGGAGACCAGGCCCAGGGCGCGCGCCACGTCCATGAAATTCAGGCCGGCCGCCGCCACCGTGACCGCCACCTCGCCGGGGCCGGGCTCGGGGGCCGGAGCCTCCCGCCAGTGCAGGTCCGCCAGGCTGCCGGGGGCCGCCATGTGCAGGGCAAAGTGGCGCGTTGCCGCCGGCTCGGGCGTTTCGGGCGCCGCCGTGTCGGGGGCCAGGGCCGCTTCGCCCCGGACCAGGCGGGCGGCATGGAGCCGGCTGTCCCGGATGGCGGCCTGGCGCGGCGGCCCGGCGGCGGCCAGCAGCCGGCCCAGGGCCCGGCCCGTGGCCGCGTCCGCCGGGTCGTCCAGGTCCACCAGCGTGACGCCCAGCGCCGGATGTTCCAGGGCGACCGAGCGCATCATGCCCCAGACGGCGGCCTGCACCGGGTCCGGGGTGTCGGCCGGCGCCACCTTCTGGGCGCCGGCGGTGACCACCACGAGGCGCGTGACCCCGGCCGCCAGCGCCGCCTGGACCTGGTCCAGGAGGGGGCGCAGCACCGCGTCCAGCGCCGTGTCCGCCGCCGCGCCGGCGGCCGGCGCGGTGTCCGGGGCGTCCAGGGCGGTCAGGCTGACGCGGTCGCGCCCGCCGTCGCCCGGGGAGTCCGCCGTCGGCAGGTCCAGGGCGCCGGCCAGGCGGGCGCCGCGGCCCCCCGGTTCCGCCACGGCCACGGGGGCCGGATGGGGCGTTTCGGCGGCGGCCGGGGCGTCGTCGTCCAGCCGTGTCCAGGCGAGGCGCAGGAAGAGCGTGTCGATGGCATCGGCCGTGGCGCCCGCGCGGCGCATCTGCACGCCCTCGAACAACATGCGCACCCGCCCGCTTTCGTCCACGATGGTGAGATCGTGGCGGGCGACCGGGTCCTCGCCGCCCGTGTGGCGGACGTGGGCGTAGACGGGCGCCCCGGCGGGCAGCGGCGCGAAACGACGCACCGCGTCGATGCCCACGGGCATGCGGGCGACCACCTCCCCCGCCTCGACGAAACAGGCCTGCAGGGCGGCGTCCAGGCGCGCGATCGCCTCCCCGGGGGCGATGCGGGCGAGGGTCTCGCCGGGGCCCGCCCACACGCCGTCGATCAGCCGGAAGCGCTCGCCGTACTCGGCGCCCTGCGCCGCCGCCGCGTCATAGAACGCCGCCGGCGCGGGCCCCTGGGCCAGATGCCCGGCCAGGGCGGTGAGCGAGGCCGGATCGGGGGCGCTCCCGGCGCCGGCGGCGAGGTCCACGCGCGCCGCCGCCACCCACGCCGCGTCCTCGCGCCGCAGCCAGACCGTCGCCTGCCCCGGCGTGTCCAGGATGACGCACGCCTCGCCGGGGGCGGGGAGCGTCACGTCCAGCGCGAGGTCGTGGAGTTCGGGCACGCCGGTGTCGTCCCCGGCGGCCAGCGCGAGCAGGGCATCCACCACGCCGGCCGCGGGAACCACGGCGCGGCCGAAGGGGCGGTGATCCGCCAGCCAGGGCAGGACGGCCGGGTCGGCGTGCAGGGGCAGGACACGGCGCTCGCCGCCCGCCGCGTCGGCGGCAGGGGTCCGGGTGCCCGGTCCCAGGAGCGCCGCCGGGCCCGGAGCGTGCGCCCCTTCGCCGGGGGCGCGGCCCACGACCGGGTCGTCGGGATCGCCCGTGACCTCGGCCCGACTGCCGGCCGACACGTCCAGCCAGTGGCGTTTGCGGTTCCAGCCGCCCAGGGGCAGCGTGCGATGGCGCGGCGCCGGCCCGAAAAGGGCCGTCCAGTCCGGTTCGGTGCCGTGGGCGTGCAGCGTGGCGAGGGTGCCCGCCAGGGTCTCCCAGGCGTCGTGCTCGCGGATCATGGAGGGCAGGGTGAGCGGCCGGCCACCGGTCGCCGCCGCGACGTTCTCCTCGATGGCGGGCAGCAGCAGCGGGTGGGGCGAGATCTCGATGAACCGGTCGTGTTCCGCGTTGGCGAGGGCGGCCACGGTTTCCGCGAACAGCACCGGCTGGCGCAGGTTGTCGGCCCAGTAGGCGCCGTCCAGCGCGTGGCCGTCGATGCGCTCGCCGCGCACCGTGGACCACAGGGGCACGTCGGCGGCCCCGGGCGTCAGGTCCGCCAGGGCGTCGATGAGGGCCGGGCGGATGGCCTCCACGTGATGGCTGTGCGACGCGAAGTCCACCCGGACGTGCCGGGTGAACACGCCCCGCGCGTCGAGCGCCGCCAGACAGTCGTTCATGGCGTCGGGGTCGCCCGACAGGACGCAGGAACGGGGGCTCTGGCTCACCGCCACGGACAGCCGGCCGTCGTAGGGCGCGATGGCCTCGCGGGCCCCCGCCAGGTCCAGCTCCACCACGGCCATGGCCCCGTGCCCCATGAGGGTGTCGGCGATGAGACGGGTGCGCAGGCATATGACCCGGGCCGCCTGGTCCAGGTCGAGCGCCCCGGCGATGGCGGCGGCGGCGACCTCGCCCATGCTGGTGCCCACCACCGCGCCCGGCCGGATGCCCAGCGCCTGCCACAGGCGCCCCAGGGCGATCTGGATGGCGCACAGGGCCGGCTGGATCATGTCGGTGCGCGTCAGGAGCGGGCCCGTCTCCGCCCGCTCCAGCTCTTCCACCAGCGACCAGCTCACATGGCGCCGGGCCGCGGCGTCGAAGCCCTCGATCGTCTCCCGGAAGGCGGGGACGGTCGCCATGAGCCGGCGGGCCATGTCCACGTGCTGGGAGCCCTGGCCGGAGCACACCAGCACGGGACCGGCCGGCGGCGTGGCGGCCGTGGCGCGATGGAGCCCCGGAGCGGACCCGCCGTTGGCCAGGGCGGTCAGGGCCGACACCGCTTCCGCCCGGTCGGCGGCGGCGATCACGGCGCGCTCGGTGTCATGGTCACGGCGCAGGGCGGCGCACGCGGCGGCGGGCCGGGCCTCGGCCGGGTCCAGGCCGGCCAGGAAGGTCGCCCAGCGGCCCGCCAGGTCGGCCAGGCCGGGCCCGGAACGCGCCGACAGGGGGAGCAGCAATCGGTCGTCGGGGAGGGCCCCGTGCGCCGCCGGCTCCGGTTCCGCGTCCGTTTCCGGGGCCGGCGCGGCGTCCAGCACCACGTGCACGTTGGTGCCGCCGAAGGCCAGGGAGGACACGCCGCCCATCAGCGGCCGGCCGTCGCGCGACGGCCACGGTTCGGCGGTCGTGGGCACGCGCAGCGCCAGGCTGTCGAACGGAATCTCCGGGTTGGGGGTGCTGAAATGGAGGCTCGGCGGCAGCGTGCCGTGATGCAGGCCGAGGGCCACCTTGAGCAGGCTGGCGATGCCGCCCACCGGCCCCAGGTGGGCCAGGTTGGTCTTGACCGATCCGATGGCCAGGGCCGCGTCTTGCGACCGGCCGGCGCCCAGGACGTTGCCCAGCGCGCCCGCCTCGATGGGATCGCCCAGCCTGGTGCCCGTGCCGTGGGCGTCCACGTAGCCGACGCCGTGGGGATCCAGGTTGAAGCGCTCGTAGGCGGTGCGCAAAAGGGCCTCCTGGCCCGGCCGGCTGGGCGCCGTCATGCCGTTCGACCGGCCGTCCTGGCCCGCCGCGTTGCCCCGGATGACGGCATAGATCCGGTCGCCGTCGGCCACGGCCCTGTCCAGCGGCCGCAACATGACGGACGCCACGCCCTCGCCCAGGACGATGCCGTTGCCCTCGGCGTCGAACGCCTTGCAGCGGGCGTCCGGGGAGAGGACGCCCAGCTTGGAAAGCCAGATCATCTGGTCCGGGCCCAGGAGCACGCAGGCGCCGCCGGCCAGGGCGCCGTCGCATTCGCCGCCCCGGATGGCCTGACACGCCTGGTGGACGGCCAGCAGCGAGGACGAGCAGATGGAATCGACGGTGAAGCTGGGCCCCCGAAGGTCGAAGGTGTAGGACAGGCGGTTGGCGACGATGCCGCCGTAGGCCCCGGTTCCCGTGTAGGCGTCGACGGCCGGCAGATGGGTGTAGTCGCGCCAGGCGTATTCGCTTTCCGTCACGCCGACGAAAACCCCGGTGCGCGAGCCCGCCAGCCGGGCCCCGGTGAGCCCGGCGTCCTCGAAGGTTTCGTGCGCCACTTCCAGCATGATCCGCTGTTGCGGGTCCATGCCCGCTGCCTCGCGGGGCGTGATGCCGAAATGCGCCGCGTCGAAGTGCTCGATGTCGTCGAGCAGGGCGCCTTCGCGGATGACGATCTTGCCCGGCGCCAGGGGGCTGGGGTCGTGGAAACGGTCGATATCCCACCGGTGGCGCGGAATCTCCGTGACCACGTCGCCGCCGCCGGCCAGCAGGGTCCACAGGGCCGCCGCGTCGGCGATGCCGCCGGGCAGGCGACAGCCGATGCCCGTCACCGCGACGGGCGCCGTTTGCGCCGCCTCCTTTTCCGCGAGCCGGCTTTCCAGGGTCTGGATGGTCCGGGCGGCCTTTCTCAGCCGCGCCGTCTGGTCGCCGGCGGTGTCGGGGGCCGTGTCGCTCATGGCCGACTCTTCCTGCCTGTCATCGGGAGGCCTCGTCGTCATCGCCGCCGATCCGGTCGAAGGCGTCGTCGATCAGATCGGCGACGGCGTCGTCGTCAAGGGCGTCCACGCCGTCGCCGCCGGCCGTTTCCGGTTCGGCGCCCGCCGGGGCGGCGTCCGTGTCCCGGGCCGGGGCCTCGCCGGAACCGGCAAGCAGCCCTTCCAGGTAGCGGATCAGGGCGTCCGGCGTGGGATGGTCGAAGACCAGCGTCGCCGGCAGGGGAACGCCCAGCCGGCCGGCCAGGGTGTTGCGGAGTTCCACGGCCATCAAGCTGTCGAAGCCCAGGTCGTGGAAGGTGGCCTGGCGGTCCGGGGCGCCGCCGCCGGCGCTTCCCAGGATGCGGCCGATCAGCTCCATGACGGTGCCCGGCAGGTCCGCCACCGACGGCGCACCCGCCGACGGACCGCCGCCGCCGTCGGCGCCGTGGGGCCCGGCGTCCGTGTCCTGGCGGCGGATCACCGCCCCCTGGGCGGCGTCGCCGCCGGCCAGGGCGGCCAGGGCCCGCAGGGCCCCTTCCGTGGGCAGGCCGGCGACGCCCCGGCGGGCCATGCGGGCGCGGTCGGCCTCGCTCATCCGGGCCGCCATGCCGATTTCCGCCCACGGCCCCCAGTCGATGGCCACGGCGGGCAGCCCGCGCGCCCGCAGGCGGTGGGCGAGGACATCGAGGGCCGCGTTGGCGGCGGCATAGGCCCCCTGGCCGGGACCGCCGAGCAGGCCCGTCGCCGAGCCGAAGAGCACCAGGGTATCCAGCGGCGCCTCCCCGAACACCGCCGCCAGCGCCTCGGCCCCCGCCACCTTGGGGGCCAGGACCGCGTGCACCCGTTCCGGCGCGCCCTGGCCCAGCGGCGCGTCGTCCAGCCGCGCGGCGGCGTGGAACAGGCCGCGCACGGGCGGCCAGCCGTCCGCCTCCAGGTCGTCGCGCAGGGCCGCCAGGGCATCAGGGTCGGTAACGTCCACGCCGGCCACGCGAACGGGCGTACCCGCCGCCTCCACGGCATCGAGCCGCGCCCGGGTTTCCGGGTCGGGCGCGCCGCGGCTCACCACCACCAGGGCGCCCGCCCCCTCGGCGGCCAGCCGTTCCGCCACGGCCAGGCCCAGGGCCCCCAGACCGCCGGTGACGAGGTACAGGCCGTCGCGGCGCGGCCGGAAAGGCACGGGCCGGGTGGTTACCACCTTGCCCGTGTGGCCGGCCCGTGCCATGAGGCGGAAGGCTTCGGCGGCGTCCGCCAGCGGCAGCGTCTGGACCGGCAGGGGCGCCCACGTGCCGCTGGCGAGGCCCGCCATGGCCGTTTCCAGATGGCCGGCGACGCGGGCCGGCTCCGCCTCGGCCAGCGCCACCAGGTCGAAATGGGCGAAGGTGACGTCGGGCCGCGCGTCGGCCATCTGCTCGGCGGACCACACGTCGCGTTTGCCCAGCTCGATGAAGCGGCCACCGGCGCGCAGCACGTCCAGGGAGGCCTTCACCATGTCGCCGCTCAGGGTGTTCAGCACCACGTCCACGCCGGAGCCGCCGGTGGCCTGCCGCACCGTGTCGGCAAAGGCGGTGGACCGGGAATCGCCCGCCGCCTCGGCGCCCCGGGCCAGGACCAGGGCGCGCTTGTCGGCGCTCCCCGCCGTCGCCAGGACGCGCGCGCCGCGCGCCCGGGCCACCTGCAACGCCGCCAGGCCGACGCCCCCGGCGGCCGCGTGAACGAGCACCGTTTCCCCCGGCCGCAGGCCGGCAAGGGTGTCCAGGCCGTGCAGGGCGGAGGTCATGGCCACCGGCAGGCTCGCCGCCTCGCTGGCGGGCCCGTCGGGCCGGCGGACGGTCAGGGCGGCCCGGGCCGTAACCCGCGAGGCGAACCCTGTCCGCCCGAAACACAGGGCCACCACCGGATCGCCCGGGGCCAGGCCGGTCACGTCGGGGCCGACGGCGGCGACCCGGCCGGCCACCTCGCCGCCCAGGGGCTGGGCGACATCCGGCAACAGCCCCATGGCGGTGAGGACGTCGCGGAAATTCAGCCCCGTGGCTGCCACGTCGATCAACACCTCGCCGGAGGCCGGCGGCGGTGGCGCCGTGTCGTCCGGGACCACGCGCAGGCTGTCCAGCACGCCCGCTTCCGCCTGCCGCAGGACCGCCGGACGCAGGGGCGCGGCGAGGGCCGGGTCGGGGACCAGATCGCGCCGGTGCCAGCCCCCCTCCCGGTGGGCCAGGAAGGTGGCGCTGCCCGGCGCCGCATCGTCGGCCAGGGCGGTGGCCAGAAGGGCCGCCGGGTCCACGGGCATTTCCCCGGTGGCGGGCAGGTCGAGGCCGTGCACCACGGCTTCCGGCCGCTCCGTGGGGATGGTGGCGGCCAGGCCCCACAGGGCGGCGGGGGTGGGGTCGGCCTGCGCCGCGTCGTCGGGGCCGGTCGCCTGGGCGCCCCGGGTGACCACCACCACCCGGCGCGGGCTGGCCGCGCCCAGGGCGGTCCAGGTGGCCGCGAGCGGGGTTTCGCCGGGCGCTTCGGCCACCACCAGGAGGCCCTCGACGGCCTCCGGGGCGCCGTCGCCGGCGGGCGTCACGGCGGTCGCCCCGGCCGCCGTCAGCGCTTCCGCCAGGGCGTCGGCCAGCGGCCCGGTCCCCGTCGTCAACCAGGTTCCCGAAGTGCTGGCGGTGGCCGGTCGCGGGGCGGCCACGGGCGTCCAGCGCGGGGCTTCCAGCCAGTCCGCCGGGGCGTCGTTGCCGGCCGCCGTGGCCTCGGTCAGGAGGGCGTGCGGCACGCGGCGGCCCCGGAAGCCGGTGATGGTGGCGACCACGTCGCCCGTTCCGGCATAGAGGGTGATGTCGGCCTCCCGCTCGCCGTCGGGGCCGGCGTCGTCGGAGCGCGCCCGGACGTGGCACCAGCCAACGGCCGGATCGCCCGGATACAGGGTGATGGCCTCGATGCCGACGGGAATGAAAATGGCGTCCGGGGTGGCCAGGGTCGCCACCCCCTCAACGAAACAGCCGTACAGGGCCTGGAAGCAGGAATCGATCATGCCCGCGTGCAGCACGTAGGGGGCATCCTCCCCCGGTGCCTGCGGGACGAGGCGGGCCAGGGCCTCGCCGGCGCCGGCCCACACGCCGCCCAGCCGCCGGAAACGCGGCCCCAGGGTGTAGCCCACGTCGTGGAGGGCGGGGTAGGGGTCCTCGCCCGGGCGGTCGTCGGTGCCGAAACGCGCCTGCAGGGCGGCCAGGGACTCGACGGCGTCCGGCGCGTCGCCGGGGCCGGCGGTGAACCGGCCCGCCATGTGAAGATCCCCGGTGCCGGGGCTGTCGTCGTCGGCGTCCATGCTCAGGACCCGCAGGTCGGCGCCGTCGAGCACCAAGTGCACCAGGCGGCGGCCGTCGTCGGGCAGCGCCATGGCCCGGGGGAAGCTGAGGTCCGTCAACCGGCAGCCGGCGGTGCCGTTGAGCGCCCGGTCCGCCTGAAGGGCCATGGCGATGTGCGACGCGGCCGGCGTTACCACCTGGCCGAACAGCCGGTGATCGTCCAGATAGGACGGTTGATCGGGCGTCATCACGGCGGCGAAACGGATTTCGCGCGACCCGGGCAGCACCAGGCGATCGCCCAGCAGGGGATGACCGCCGGTTGACGGCGCGGGGGTGGCGCGCCCCGGGTCGGCCGCCGCCACCCAGGCGTATTGGCGCTGGAAGGGGTAGGTGGGCAGGGGCTCGTCGAGGGGCGGTGTATTCCGGAAGAG
>CAJXLG010000052.1 GCA_913055885.1 uncultured Rhodospirillales bacterium | reverse complement strand
AACGTTTCGACCGCCTGCGCCTGCACAACATCACCACCCGTGTGGCGGACGGCTGGCGCGGCTGGCCGGAGCAGGCGCCCTTCGAGCGCATCCTGGTGACGGCCGCCGCCGAGCGCGTGCCCGAGACCCTGTTCGACCAGCTCGCCGTGGAGGGCGTCATGATCCTGCCCCTGGGCGGCGACGGCGGCCAGGAGGTGGTGCGCGTCACCCGCGTCGGGGAGGGCGCGGGGCAGTACCAGACGGAGCCCCTCTTCCCGGTGCGCTTCGTTCCCCTGGTGGAAGGGGCGCCGCCGGATACGTGAGCCGGCGGGCCGGCGTACCCTTGCCGGCAATTCCGAGGGGGCCTACACTCCCGTCCATGATCGGCATGCTTCCCGGCCGCCCCTGTCGCGCCGCCGCGCTCCTCCTGAGTGCGGCGCTGCTCTCCGGCTGTACCTATGAACTCTGGGGTCGCGGCCCGGGTGTCGGCGGCAACTGGTCGCCGGGTGGCGGGACAAGCGCCGACCGCGGCAGGGAGCACGCGCCCATTCCCGGGGACGGTCTGGTGCGCGTGCGCAAGGGCGACACGGTCTACGGCATCGCCCGGCGTTATGGCGTTTCCATGCGGGCCATCATCCGCATCAACGGCCTGGAGCCGCCCTATACCCTGGAAATCGGGCGGCGCCTCAAGCTGCCCGAGCGGCGTGTGCACGTGGTGAAGGAGGGCGACACCGTCTACGGCATCTCGCGTCAGTACGGGGTCGATATGAATGCCCTGGCCCGGGCCAACGACCTGGGGCCGCCCTACATCATCGAGCCCGGCGAGCGCCTGGTCATTCCCGGCGGGCGCAACGTTGCCGCGGCCGGCGACGAGCGGCGGCGGCAGCAGGACGACGACCGGGAGGTGGCCGGCGTTCCGACACCGCGGCACAAGCCGGCCGCGCCGGCGGATGCCACGCGTGTCGCCACCACGGAGCCAGAACCGCGCGACAGGCCGGAAGCCGTTCCCGATCCGCCGGCGCGCAGCGGCGGCCGGTTCGCCTGGCCCGTCAACGGCAAGGTGCTGTCCGACTACGGGCCGAAGGAAGAGGGTCGCCACAACGACGGCATCAACATCGCCGCCAATACGGGCGACCCCGTCAAGGCGGCGGGCAACGGCGTCGTGGTCTACGCCGGCAACGAACTGCGGGGCTTCGGGAACCTGCTGCTCGTCAAGCATGACGGGGGCTGGATCACGGCCTACGCCCACAACAGTGAGCTCCTGGTGAAACGCGGCGACAAGGTATCGCGCGGCCAGACCATTGCCCGCGCGGGCCATACGGGCAACGTTTCGAAGGCCCAGGTCCACTTCGAGATCCGCAAGGGCACCAATGCCGTGGACCCGGGCCGCTTCCTGGCGCAGGCGTGATTGCCGGCCGGCCCCCTCACGCCAGCGCGATTCGGCGGCCCTCGCGCCCGGCCATTTCCTGGATGAACTGCCACGCCACGCGGCCGGAACGGTCGCCGCGCTGGGCCGCCCAGGCGCGCGCCTCGGCGTGCAGGGTGTCCCGGTCCGTCGCCAGGCCCGCGGCCTCGGCGTAGGCGTCCACCATCTCCAGGTAGGTCCCCTGATCCACGTGGTGGAAGCCCAGCCACAGGCCGAAACGATCGGACAGGGAGACCTTCTCCTCCACCGCGTCGCCCGGCATGAGCGCCGCCGCCCGCTCGTTCTCGATGGCCTCGCGGGACAGGATGTGCCGCCGGTTGGAGGTGGCGTAGAAGAGGACGTTCCCGGGCCGGCCGGCGACGCCGCCTTCCAGCACCGCCTTGAGGGATTTGTACGAGGCGTCGTCCCCTTCGAAGGACAGGTCGTCGCAGAACAACAGGCACCGCGCCCGGGTCCCGGCGAGGTGGTCGAGCAGGGCGGGCAGGGTGGCGATGTCCTCCCGGTGCACTTCCACCAGCACCAAATGATCGCCTTCATCCGACGCGTTAACAGCGGCGTGTACGGACTTGATCAGGCTGCTTTTTCCCGTCCCCCGGGCGCCCCAGAGTAGGGCGTTGTTGGCGGGCAGGCCGGCAGCGAAGCGCCGGGTGTTGTCGTAGAGGGCGTCGCGCTGGGGGGCCACGCCCTTAAGCAGGGACAAGGGCACGCGGTTCACATGGGGCACCGGCGTCAGGCGATGCCGCGCCGCGTCCCAGACGAAGGCTTCCGCGCTCTCCGGATCCACGGGTTCCGCCGGCGGCGGGGCAAGGCGCTCCAGGGCCTCGGCGATGCGGCGGAGCAGGGATTGCGCGCCCGTTGCGGCCATGACATATCCTTTCCCGGTTTCGACAGCGGGCGCGAGGCTACCACGGCCCTGTTGCCGATCAATCGTGCCAACGGGCGTTTGCATCCCGGCGCGCAATCGTTATAGTCCGCGACCATCGGCCGCTTCCCGGGGCGGCCCCTCACGCACGGAGGACCGATGCTTATTTCGCTCGCCCATGCCCAGGAAGCCGGAGGCGCCGCCGGGGGTGGCGCGCTTCTGTCCGGCATCCTGCCGCTCATCCTCATCTTCGCGGTATTCTATTTCCTGCTCATCCGGCCGCAGCAGAAGCGCATGAAGCAGCACCAGGAGATGGTCGCCAACCTGCGGCGGGGGGATCACGTGGTGCTCGGCGGCGGCATCAAGGCCCAGGTCACCAAGGTGGTGAACGATACCGAGATCATCGCCGAGATCGCCGACGGCGTGCGCGTCCGGGTGGTGCGCAGCACCATCCAGGAAGTCCAGGCCAAGGGCCAGCCCGCCGGTGGCAAGGGCAAAGGCAAGGGCAGGGGCCGCGGCCGCGAGGAAAGCGGCAAGGGCGGCACCGAGGACGAGACCGACGCCCGGGAGGCGGAAGAGGCCGATACGGACGCCGAGGCCCCCGAGGAAGAGGAGACCAGGGCGGGCGAAGGCGACACGTCGAACCAGGGCCGCGCCGGAGCCCTGGGCAAGCTCCTGGGCGGCGGCAAGGGCTGAGGCATCGCCATGGTCTACGTCTCGCGCTGGACAATCGGGATCGTTGTCCTTGTGGTCCTTCTGGGCATCGCGTACGCCGCGCCGAACCTGGTGGCGGAGAAACAGCTCAAGGACCTGCCCTCCTGGATCCCGTCCAGTCACGTCAACCTCGGGCTCGACCTGCAGGGCGGCTCGCACCTTCTGCTGGAGGTGGAGACGGACGAGGTGGTCGAGGACAAGCTCAACGGCTTGGTCGAGGGTGTCCGGACGGCCCTGCGCGAGGCGCGCATTCACTATCGCGGCCTGGGCGTGGAGAAAAAGGCCGTCACCGTCCGCATCCTTAAACAGGACAAGGTGGCGCAAGCCGAAGAGGCCCTGGAAGATCAGCTCGGCCGCAATGTGAACATCGCGGAAGGGGACGAGGCGGCGACCTTCCGGCTCTATTACAGCGAGGACACCCTGCGGGAATTCCGCACCAAGGCGGTGAAGCAGTCCATCGAGATCGTCCGGCGGCGCATCGACGAGCTGGGCATGCGCGAGCCCAACATCCAGCGCCAGGGCGACAAGCGCATCGTGGTGGAGCTGCCGGGCGTGGACGAGCCCGGGCGTATCAAGGAGATCCTGGGGCGGACGGCGCAGCTCACCCTGCACCTCGTGGACGAGGATGCTTCCGTGGCGGACGCCCGCAAGGGCCGCCTTCCCCCCGGCTCCAAGGTGGTGCCCTACGCCGAGCGCACGGGGCCCGACGGCGAGCCCCTGCGCGACGTCATCCGCAAACGGGTGATCATCAGCGGCGAGCAGCTCGAGGGCGCCAACGGCACCATGGACCAACAGTCGGGCGGCTGGATCGTCGGGTTCAACCTCAACACCCGCGGGGCCGAAAAGTTCGGCAAGGTGACCCAGGACAACGTGGGCCGGCGGCTGGCCATCGTGCT
Source organism: uncultured Rhodospirillales bacterium (assembly GCA_913055885.1). GTDB lineage: Bacteria > Pseudomonadota > Alphaproteobacteria > Rhodospirillales > CAJXLG01 > CAJXLG01. The sequence goes on along the minus strand of CAJXLG010000052.1, from coordinate 9,960 downwards.
TGACGGCGAGATCGTCAGCGCCCCCGTCATCCGCCAGCCCATCCTGGGCGGGCGCGGCCAGATCTCCGGCGACTTCTCGCCCGCGGAGGCCAAGAACCTGGCGCTCCTGCTGCGCGCCGGCGCCCTGCCGGCGCCCCTGCGCATCATGCAGGAGCGCACGGTGGGGCCGGGCCTCGGCCAGGATTCCATCGAGGCCGGCAAGGCGGCGAGCATCATCGGCCTCGTCCTGGTCATCATCTTCATGCTGCTCACCTACGGCCTTTTCGGCCTCTTCGCCAACGTGGGCCTGCTTCTGAACATCGTCTTCATCCTGGCCGGACTGTCCATCCTCCAGGCCACGCTGACGCTGCCGGGCATCGCCGGCATCGTGCTCACCATCGGCATGGCCGTGGACGCCAACGTGCTCATCTTCGAGCGCATCAAGGAGGAAAACCGGCGCGGCCGGTCGGTGATCTCGGCCGTGGACACGGGCTACCGGGAAGCCTTCCGGACCATCGTGGACGCCAACGTGACCACCTTCATCGCGGCCCTGTTGCTGTTCATCTTCGGCTCCGGGCCCGTTCGCGGCTTCGCCGTGACCCTGTCCATCGGCCTGGTGACCTCCATGTTCACGGCCATCCTGGTGACGCGGCTCATGGTCGTCGCCTGGCTGCGCGGTGGGCGCAAGCCCCTAACCAGCAAAATCCTGCCCATATGAACCGGCGGAGCGGTCAAGCCTCATGCGCGCGCTGATCAATATTCCCCACGACACCAACTTCCACTTCATCGAGCGCCGCAGGATGGCGCTCGTGGTGTCGGCGGTGCTGCTTCTCGTTTCCGTGGTGGCGTACGGCGTGCGCGGGCTCAACTACGGCATCGACTTCGCCGGCGGCATCCTCCTGGAGGTGAAGACCGAGGGTCCCGCCGACCTGGGCGCCCTGCGCGACACGGTGGACGGCCTGAACCTGGGCGACGTGACCCTCCAGACCTTCGGGGCGCCCGATATCGTCCTGCTGCGCGTGAAACGGCAGGCCGGCGGCAAGGAGGCCCAGGCCCAGGCCATCCGCGACATCAAGGCGGCCCTTCCGGACAACGTCACCTATCGCCGCACGGAATATGTCGGTCCCGTGGTGGGCGAGGAGCTCATCCAGGCCGGGGTGACGGCGGTGGTGCTGGCCATGCTGGCCATCATGGTCTACATCTGGTTCCGCTTCGAATGGCAGTTCGGGCTGGGGGCCGTGGTGGCGCTGGTTCACGACGTCATCACCACCGTGGGGCTCTTCGCCCTCCTGCAGATGCAGTTCAACCTGTCCACGGTGGCGGCCATCCTCACCATCGCCGGCTATTCCATCAACGACACCGTGGTGGTGTACGACCGCGTGCGCGAGGACCTGAGGCGGTACAAGACGACGCCGCTCAAGGACGTGTTCAACATGGCCATCAACCACGTTCTGGGCCGCACCGTCATGACCTCCGTGACCACCCTGCTGGCGCTGCTGGCGCTCTATTTCTTCGGCGGCGAGGTCATCGAGCCCTTCACCATCGCCATGATCTGGGGCGTGATCGTCGGGACCTATTCGTCCAGCTTCGTGGCGGTGCCCTTCCTGCTGTACCTCAACTTCCAGCGCGGCTCCATGCAAGGCGACACGGACGCGGACGAGGCGACGCAGAACGCCGGGGCCTGAGGTCATGGAGCTGGTTTCGGAAGGTCCGGCGGGCGGCCTCCCGGTGGTCGAGGGCTACGGCGACGGCGGCTTCCGGGTGGACGGCGCCTGGTACGCCGGGCCCGTCCTGGTGCTGCCCGCCGGCGCCGAGGCGTGGCCGGTGACGGGACCCGCCGCCCTGGACGCGGCGGCCGTGAGCCCCGTGCTGGCAGGCGGCGACGTGGATCTGCTCGTCGTGGGCACGGGGGGAATGCCCCATCCGCTGCCACAGGCGGCTGGCGATGCCCTGCGCGCCGCCGGTATCGCCGTGGAGGCCATGCCCACCCCCGCCGCCGTGCGCACCCACGCGGTGTTGGCCGCCGAGGGCCGCCGGGTGGCGGCGGCGTTGCTGCCGGTGTGATAGCGGCGCCCCTGGCGCCGTGACCGGATACCACAAAAGACCCCCGGCCGCGCGGGCCGGGGGCAGGGGACAACCGTATCCGGACCGGTTATGCGTTGGCCAGATTCCGGGCCACGAAGTCCCAGTTCACCAGATTGTCCAGGAACGCCTGGACGTAATCCGGGCGGCGGTTCTGGTAGTCCAGGTAATAGGCGTGCTCCCACACATCGACGGTCAGAAGGGGTGTCTGGCCGTGGACCATGGGGTTGTCGGCGTTGGGCGTGCGGGTGCACTTGAGCTGGCCGTTGTCCAGCACCAGCCAGCCCCAGCCGCTGCCGAACTGGCCGACCGCCGTAGTCTTGAACTCTTCCACGAACTTGTCGAAGGAACCGAAGGCCTGCTCGATCCGGTTCAGCAGGTCGCCCGACGGCTTGCCGCCGCCGTTCGGCGCCATGCCGTTGAAGTAGAAGGTGTGGTTCCAGGTCTGGGCGGCGTTGTTGAACACCGGGGTCTTGGACGAGTCGCCGGCGGTTTCCTTGATGAGCTCTTCCAGCGACTTGTTGGCCATGTCCGTGCCGTCCACGGCCTTGTTCAGGTTGGTGACGTAGGTGTTGTGGTGCTTGCCGTGGTGGAACTGAAGGGTGCGCGCGGAAATGTGGGGCTCCAGCGCGTCCTCGGCGTAGGGCAGGGCGGGCAGTTCAAATGCCATGGATTCACCTCGTTTTCTTGAACGTTTCCGGTTTGTAAGCGGCTGCCCCCTACATAGGGCGCAGCGGCCCATGTGTGAAGACCGGCGCGTGTTACGGTCTGTTGCGGCGCACCAGCCGGGCGGCGTGCCAACCGGAACGCACGGCTCCGTCCAGGGTGGCGGGGAGGCCCGTGGCCGTCCAGTCCCCGGCCAGGAAAAGATTGGCGCACGTCGTCCGGGGGCCGGGGCGCGTTGTGGCGAAGGCGGGCGTCTGATCGGGTGTCGCGCGGCGCTCCTTGACGACGCGACAGGGGGGCAGGGGCGTCGCGGCCCGGCCCAGGGCGTTCGCGGCGTCGGTCCAGAGGCGCGCGGCAACATCCGCCGCCGGCGCCGCGACAAGGTCGGCGCCCGCCGCGCTCACCACCACCGACACCACGTCGCCGCGCCGGAAAAGCCACTGGCCCGTCGCGCCCGTGAGGCCCAGGAGGGGCGGCATGGCCGCCGCCCCGGCGGCGTCGCGGAAGTGGGCGGCAACGATGGCGCGCTGGTGGAAGGCGGGCACCGTCGGCCACAGGGCGCGCGCGGCGTCGGCCGGCAGGGCCAGGACCACCGACTCGTTCCGGCCCACGGAAACGCACGTGTTGTTGCGGGCGTGGAGCGCCGTCACCCGGCCGTCCGTGGTCGCAAGGCCCGTGATGCGCTGCCCGAAATGCACGTGCGCGCCCGCCCGTTCCAGGTCCGTCACGGCCGGCGCGACGAGGGCGGCGTCCAGGCCGTCGGGCGCCACCCACGGCCGCGCGGCGTAGCCGCCGCCCGCGAGGAGCACGGCGGCCGTGCGCCCCAGGAGACGGGCCGACGCGGCGGCCGGCGGGGTGTTGAGCACGGCCAGGCACAGCGGCTCCCACAGGCGCGCCAGGGCGGCGGCACCGACACAATCGGCGACGACCGCGCCGGGCGGGGCGCGCAGCAGCCGCCACAGGGGCGCCAGGTCGCGCCGGCCGCCCGCCGCCAGATGGCGCACGCCCGGCCGCACGGTGCGCGTGGTGCCGTCGGCGTGCCGCAGCGGGTATGCGGCGTCCAGCGGTTCCAGGCGGCCGCCGATGGCGCGCGCGTGGGCGCGGACGGCACGGTTGGCGCCCACCACGAGATGCGGTCCGTTGTCCAGCACCCGGTCCAGCACCGGATCGTGGAAGGTGCGACAGCGCCCGCCCGCGCGGGGCGCCGCCTCCCACAGGGTGACCGGTCGGCCGGCGCGCGCCAGGGCGAGGGCACAGGCGAGTCCGGCCAGGCCGGCGCCGACGACGTGCGTTCGGCCCGTCATGACCGGCGCACCAGGGCGCTGACGGCGACGGCCAGCTTTTCCCCCCGGCCCAGTCGCAGCGGCGGATCGGCCCGGTCCCAGCCGCGCATGGCCATGCGGGCCAGGAGGTGGTGGTACAGGGCCATCATCACCCGCGCCGCCCACAGCGGCCGGTGGCAGTCGGCGGGCAGGGTGTTCACGGCCTTCCGGTAGCGCGCCTCCGCCAGGTCGGCGACGGCGGCGCGCGCCGCGCCCAGATTGGGATGGCCGGGGACGGCGGCCGGGTCGGCGGGCAGGCCCGCTTCCGTGATCACCTCGCGCGGCAGATAGAGCCGGCCCAGGCGGGCGTCCTCCGCCACGTCGCGCAGGATGTTGGTGAGCTGGAAGGCCTCGCCCAGGGCCACGGCGAAAGAATCGGCGCGGCCCTCGGGACAGCCCAGGATGCGCACGGCCAGGAGTCCCACGGCGCCGGCCACACGCCGGCAGTACTGTTCCAGTGTGGCGAGCGGCGGCGCCACCAGGGGGCCGCGGGCATCCATCTCCATGCCGTCGATGAGGGCGATAAGCTCGGCGCGCGGCAGGTCCCAGTGCGCCACCGCCGCCTCCAGGGCCTCCGCCACGGGGCGGTCGGCGTCCGGCACGCCGGCCGGCCCGCGCCCGCCGGGGCGCACGGCGTCGCGCCACGCCGCCAGGGTCGCCTCGCGGTCGGCTGTCGCCGTATCGCCGTCGGCGATGTCGTCCAGGACCCGGCAATAGGCGTAGACGGCGTACATGGCCTCCCGCCGCGGCCGGGGCAGGAAGCGCATGGCCCAGTAGAACGAGGTCCCGGAGGATTCGACGAGGGAACGGACCCGGCGCGGCAGCGTCATGACCGGCGCCTCCCCGGAAAGAGGGCGGCGCCCAGGGCGGCCAGGCGGTCGCCCCGCGTCAGGCCCACGCGCCCCGCCAGGGGGTCGGCGCGCCGCAGGTTGCGCGCCAGGCGGCCGGCGTACACCAGCGTGGCCGCCGCCTGCCGCCGCAGGCCGCCGGGGACCAGGCGGGGCAGGGGGCGGGCGCGCGCAAGCAGGTCCTCGCCGCCGCCGACGGTGTGGTTGAGGACGCGGCGCACGGCGGGCGAGGCCGCCGGCTCCGCAAGGGCGGCCGGGGTCAGCCCTTCGTCGGCGAGCCAGTCGGCCGGCACGTAGCTGCGCCCCAGGATGCGCTGGTCGCGTCCCGCGTCCTGGACGTGGTTGAGCACCTGGAGGGCGCTGCACAGGGCGTCGGACGCGGCCACGGCGCGGCCGTCGGTCACGCCGTACAGGTCCAGCAGGAAGCGGCCCACGGGCACCGCCGACCAGGCGCAGGAGTCCATGAGGGCCGGCCAGTCGGGGCACGGCCCGTCCAGGGCATCGCGCCGGAAAGCGACAAGCAGGTTGCGCAGGTGCTCGCGCCCGGGAAGATCGGCGGGGAGGTCCGCTTCCAGGGCGTCCAGTTGGGCCAGCCGGGTGTCGGGGGCAAGGCGCGGGTCGTCGGCGATGTCGTCGGCGGCGCGGGCCCAGCGGTAGAAGGCGCGCACGGCGCGCGCCCGCCGCCCCAGGAAGCGCGTGGCGACGGGAAAGGATTCGGCACCGGCGGTCTTGCCCACGGTGTCGGGCGGGGTGCGGGTCATGGACAGACCGGGATCGTTGCGCTATGGGGCGCATCGTAGCCCGCATGGCCGCACCGGTCGATGGCTGCGCGCCGCTTTCCCATATCGCCGGAGGTCCGCCCGTGCCCGTCCTTTCCACCTGCGCCGCCATGGCCCGTGCCCGCGACCGCGAGCGTTTCGCCGCCGCTCTCCTGGCGCCGCCGGCCGTGGCCGAGGCGTTGTGCGCCCTGCTGGTGGTGGAGGCGGAGCTGGATGCCGCCGGCCTGCGGGCGGCGGAACCGGCCCTGGGGCGGATTCGGCTGCAGTGGTGGCGCGACGCCCTGGCGGACCCGGCCGCCCACCGCCGCGATCATCCCGCCCTGGCGGTGCTGGCCGCGCACGGCCTGGACGGCGGCCGGCTGGACGCCGCCGTGGCCGCCCGCGAGGCCGAGTTCGAGGGCGCCGTGCCGGCCACCCCGGGGGGTCTGACGGCGCACGCCGAGGCCCTGTCGGCGCCCTTCCTGGGGGCCGCCTTGACCTTCCTGGAGGCGGAGACGGAAGCGGACGCGCGCGCCGCCGCCGGCATGGGCACGGCGTGGGGCGTGGTGAGCTACCTGCGCCGGATGCCGTTCCATGCCTGCAAGGAGCACCTGCATTTGCCGTTGGAAGCGGCGGAAGGTCCCGCCGATGGCGCGCGGGACCGGCCGGCGGCGGTCCGCGCGCTGGGGGACAAGGCCCTGAACAGCTTGAATGATGCCCGCCACCTGCGATCGCAGGTGAGCCCCGGCGCCCCGGCGGCGCTGCGTCTGGCAACCCCCGCCGACGCCGCCCTGCGTCGCCTGCGCCGCGCCGACTGGGTGCCGGAATCCCGGCTGGTTCAGCAACGCTGGCCCCGGCCGCTGCGCCTGGGGCTGTACGCCCTGCTGCGGCGTTTCTGAAACGGCCCCCGTGATTCGGGCCGGATCCAGGGGCAGCCCGGATTGTGCACGCAGCCGGTCGAGTCCGTGCAAAATCCGGGCCAGCCCGGATTGTCGCACCGGTCGATGGCTGTGCGCCGGTGTCGTTAGGCTCAGGCCAGGAAAAGCGCGCTGCCCGATGCTCCTCATCGGGCAAGCGCTTTGACGCAGACTGTGCCAACGCCACCGGCGCCCGAAGGGTTGGCCTGCGCCGGCCGCTTGCCACGTCGAAGCCCCTTGAAGATGGGTAAACATCGTCCGCGGGCCTTCGATGCCTGGCCCCGACCCCGATCGGGGCCGCAATCGGCACGGCGCAGAGCCAACACAGCCTGTCGAGCGGTGCGACAATCCGGGCTAGGATGGGGGCCCATGATGGTACGACGGATTCCGGCCGCGGCGGCCCTGGCCGCCGCCGTCATCCTGGGCCTGGCGGCGGCGCCGGCCCGGGCCGAACGCGCAACCCTGGACCACGCCGGCCGCACGCTGACGGGCGATCTCGTGCGGTCGCCGGGAACGCGGCTGGCCGACGGCGTCGTGCTGCTCGTGCCGGGCGGGCGCGGGCACGCCGACGGCCGCCTCATGACCGGCCTCCAGGACCAGCTCAAGGCGCGCGGCTTCAACAGTCTGGCCGTGACCCCGCTCCCGGGAAGGGAGGGGCAGGCGGGCCGGCGCGGCTGTGACGGCGTCCACCGCCACACCCATTGGCAGACCGTGGACGCGGTCGGCGCGTGGGTGGCCTGGCTGAGAGAGCGCGGCGCGCGCCGCATCACCCTGCTGGGCGACGGGCGCGCGGCGGCGCAGGTCACCTGGTACGCGCTTCGGGGCGGGAAGGCGGCGGACGCGGTGGCGCGCCTGATCCTGCTGTCGCCCATGACATGGCAATTCGACGGGGCGGCGAAGCGGTACCGAGAGCGTTACGGCAGCCGCCTCGGCCCCCTGCTGGCCCGGGCGCGCCGGCGGGTCGGCGCCGGGAAGGGGGACAGTGTGCTGGACGGCGTCGGGTTCCTGGGCTGTGATGCCGCCCGCGTCACCGCGCGCGCCTTCCTCAGCTATTACGGGGCCGATCCGCGCAAGGACACGCCGACCCTGCTGGCCGATATTGACCGCCCGACGCTCATCGTGCGCGGCCTCCGGGCGCCGGACAGCGGCCGGCGCATGGCGCGGCTGCCCGACGACGGGCCCGGCAGCCCCTTCACGGTGAAGACGCTGCGCCCCCGGCACGGCTTCGGTCCGGGTCTGCTGCGCGGCCTGGGGCGGACCATCGAACTCTTCCTCATCCGGTAGCGGGGGACGCATGGCGGCGGGCGGCCACGACATGGTGGTCATCGGCGCCGGGCCGGCCGGCTGCGCCTTTGCCGTGGAGGCGGCCGGGCGCGGCTTTCGCGTGGCGCTTCTGGAGGCCGGGGCGCGCGGCCGCGACAAGGCGTGCGGCGGCGGCCTCATGGCCGATGCCGGCGCCGCCCTCCAGGGCCTCGATCTTTTCGACAGCGTGACGGCCCATCTCCAGCCGGCGGCGGGCCTGCGGCCCCACGCGCCCAACGGGACCGGCGTGGACCTGAACGGCACCTTCTACGTCACCCGGCGCACCCTGTTCGACGCCGCCCTTCAGGACGCTGCCGGGCGGGCCGGGGCGGACCTCTTCCGCGAGACCCGGGCCACGGCCGTGGAACGCGGCGCCGAGGGCGCCCGGGTCACCGCCCGCACGCCCGGCGGCGAGGCCGTCTTCCGGGGTGCCCTGACGGTGCTGGCGACGGGTGGCGCGGCGCAGGGGCTCGGCCTGTTGTCGGACGCGCGGGTGCGACGGGCGGCGCGCGGGCACGCCATGCGGCGTTTCCTCACCTTCCAGCGGCCGCACGGCCTGACGCGGCTTCACCTGTGGTTCGACCGCGGCCTGTTGCCGGGCTACGGCTGGGCCTTTCCCGTCTCGCCCACCGTCCTCAATACCGGGGTAGGCGGACCCCCGACGCCGGCCGGCCGGCCGCCGCGCCTGAAACACCTGGAACGCCGGCTCGAGGCGGACAATCGGCTGGCCGGACGGCTTTATCGCACGGCCGGAACGGTCGGCGAGGCCGCCGGCGCGCCCCTGCGCACGGGGCTGTGCGGGGCGCCCTTTTCCGGCGAGCGCCTGCTCGTCGTGGGCGAGGCGGCGGGCAGCACCTACGCCCTGTCGGGCGAGGGCATGGGCAAGGCCATGGAGACGGCGCGGATCGCGGCCGACGTGGCGGACGACGCCCTGCGCCGGGGGGCCCCGACGGCCGACGCCCTGGCCGCCTATGACCACGCCCTGGAGCGGCGCCTGCGCGGGCTGTTCCGCGCCTACGACCGCGCCCAGGAGCGGGTGGCCCGGCCCGGCTTCGTCAACGCCCTGGCGCGGGCCGCGAGCCGCAGCGCGGCCATGCGGCGCACCCTGGAAGATGTGCTGGCCGAGCGCCGCTCCCCCGACGCCGCCTTTTCGCCGGGCGGCTTCCTCAAGCACATCCTTCTTGGCGGGTGACGCCGCCAGCCTTCACGGATCTTCGCCGACTCTTCACTGGCCTCCTTCCACCTTTGTTCCACCCTGTCATGGGCGGCTCGGCTGCCGTCCGGGATGTTCCGTGAAACGTAAAACGGAGGTGAGCCATGAAGATGCGCTCCATTATTCTTGCCGGCGTCCTGGTCGTGGGCGCCACTCCGGCCCTGGCCGACGGTCACCTGGTGGGCACCTGGAAGGCCGTGGAGGGCGGGGGCGGGGCCATCGTGGGCAGCGATCACGGGGGCAAGGACGTATCCTATACGGGCGACAACGACCTCACCTGGACTCTCCGGGTGGAGGAACAGTCCGGTTCGGGTTTCCATGCGCAATGGTGCAGCCAGAACAAGTGCGAGGACGTCGTCGGCGTGGAACGCATGAACGGTGGCATCCTGATGGCCGACGAAGACGGCCATTTCGAGGGAACCGTGATCCACAACAAAATGGAACTTTGCTACGTGGAATCGGGCAAGGACGTCCGGGTGGCCGACTGCCACATCCTCCAGAAGCAGGAATAGTCCCGGGAAACCGGGGATGCGACGGCGCCTCGGGGGTCCGGCCGAGGTGCCGTCGTTTCCTCCGGCCCGGTTTTACGCCTTTTCCGTTTCCGCGCCGAGCCATGCGTCCAGATCGGCGAGCGCCCTTCCGGCCAGCTTCTGTTTGCGCTCGCGGCCCTTCACCTTGCGCCGCCCGCCCTGCGGCGGCAGGGGCGGGAAGAGGCCGAAGTTGATGTTCATGGGCTGGAAGTGGTCGGGATCGGCGCCCTCCGTGATGTGGTTGAGGAGGGCCCCGTGCGCCGTGGTGGCGGGCGGGCGTTCCGGATCGCGGCCGTGGCGCTCGGCGGCGGCGAAGCGCCCCGCCATGAGCCCCACGGCGGCG
>CAJXLG010000051.1 GCA_913055885.1 uncultured Rhodospirillales bacterium | reverse complement strand
CCTGGAACTCGGGGTGAAGCGCATCGTCTTCGGCGAGTGCGGCCACGCCTGGCGCGTGGCGTACAGCTTCCTGACCACCCTGGCCGGTCCGTGGGATTTCCTGGATCCCAACTACCCGGTGCCGCAGCACATCTGCGCCGTCACCGACGACCTCATCCAGCGCGGCGCGCTCAAGCTGGACCCCGAGGCCAACGATCACATGAAGCTGACGTTCCACGATTCCTGCAACGTGGCACGGGCGGCCCGGATCGGCGGCTATGCGGGCGGTCAGTTCGAGATCCCGCGGCGCATCATCCAGTCCGTGTGCAACCATTACGTGGAAATGCCCTGCGAGACCACCAAGGACCGCACCTTCTGCTGCGGCGGCGGCGGCGGGCTGCTCACGGACGAAATCACGGAACTCCGTGTCAAGGGCGCGCGCCCGCGGATGGAGGCGCTGAACAACGTGGTGGAGAACGAAGGGGTGACCCACATGGCCGCCATCTGCGCCATCTGCAAGACGCAGTTCGGCAAGGTGCTCCCCTACTACAACATGGACATGGACATGATTGTCAGCGCCCACCAGCTGGTCAGCAACGCCATCCAGCTGGGCGCCAAGGAATAGTTCACGGGAGGAACGAGAATGGCACAGCCGACAGTCAAGACCGACCAGAAGGGCTTCACGTACCGCCGTTTCAAGGAGGGTGATGCCGGTCGTCGGTCCCCCACGGACACCATCGTTCGCGCCGGGGGGTCGCACAAGTGCCCCACCTATGTCGCCAAGACGCCGCCGTGCTCCGGCGGCTGCCCGTCCGGCCACGACATTCGCGGCTGGCTGGCCATCGTGCGCGGCCAGGAAAAGCCGGAAGGGAACGAGAGCTGGCAGTATCTGGCCTTCCGCCGCATGACCGAGGCCAACCCCTTCCCCGCCATCATGGGCCGCGTCTGCCCGGCGCCGTGCGAGGACGGCTGTAACCGCAACCAGGTGGAAGACCACGTGGGCATCAACGCCGTGGAGCACTTCATCGGCGACTGGGCGCTGGAAAACGACATCCAGTTCCCCAAGCCGCAGAAGGAAACCGGCAAGAAGATCGCCTGCGTGGGCGGCGGCCCCGCCAGCCTTGCCATGGCCTATTTCGCCCGCCGCGAGGGCCATTCGGTGACCATCATCGAGAGCCGCGACCAGCTCGGCGGCTGGCTGCGCTACGGCATTCCGGGCTATCGCACGCCGCGGTCCGTGCTCGACGGCGAGATCCAGCGCATCCTGAACCTGGGCGTGGAGGTGCAGACCAACACCCGCGTCGGCACCGACATTTCCATGGATGACCTGGACAAGCAGTACGACGCCATCTTCTGGGGCATCGGCACCCAGGAGGGCAAGGGCCTGCCCATCGACGGCTGGCAGGGGACGCCCAACTGCGTCTCCGGCGTGGACTTCCTGTCCGCCTTCAACGAGGGCCGCCTCCAGGTGGCGCCCAAGAACATGGTCGTCGTCGGCGGCGGTGACACCTCCATCGACGTCGCCTCCGTGGCGCGGCGCATGGGCCACATTACCGAGGTGCACGAGAAGGACCGCGCCGAGAACGTGGTGTGGGGCGCCACCGCCCACGACGTGGTCTCCTCAGCCCGTCGCGAGGGCACCCACGTGACCCTCACCTCGCTCTTCCCGGTGGAGGAAATGACCGCCGCCGAGCGCGAGGTGCGGGACGCCAAGCACGAGGGCGTGGAGATCCGCGGCAGCATCATGCCGCTCGAGGTCATCAAGGACGAGAACGGCCGCGCCAAGGCCCTCAAGATGTGCGAATGCGAGGTGGACAAGAAGGGCAACCCCACGCCGCACGAGGGCACCGAGTTCACCCTGGATGCCGACCTCATCGTTGCCGCCATTGGCCAGAAGGGCGACCTGCGCGGGCTGGAATCCCTGGACAACGGCTACGGCTACGTACAGGTGGACAAGACCTACCGCGTGCCCGGCCACGAAAAGCACTTCACCGGCGGTGACGCCATCCAGCCGCACCTCATCACCACGGCCGTGGGTCACGCCCGCATCGCGTGCGACGTGATGGATCACTACCTCGAAGGCGACAAGATCAACAAGCGCCCCAAGGTGGACGTGAACCACTTCAACCTGCTGGAGGAGCTGCACTACCACGGCCTGGACCCGGCGGCCTACGACCACAAGCCGCACCGCGGTACCAGCAGTGCCGAGTGGGCCGTGCACAACTACGAGGACCGCTCCAAGCACGACATCATCCCGTGGGAGAAGCTCTTCCTGGGCTATTTCGCCGGCAAGCCGCGCAACGTGCGGGCCGAGGTGCAGGTGGGCCCCGATCAGGTCATCGGCGACTTCTCGGAGCGCATCCACGCCCTGCCCGAGGAGCAGGCCACGGACGAGGCCACCCGCTGCATGAGCTGCGGCATGTGCTTCGAGTGCGACAACTGCCTGGTCTACTGCCCGTACGACGCGGTCAAGCGCTATAACAAGAAGGAGCGGGCCATGGGGCGCTATGTCTACACCGACTACGCGGCCTGCGTCGGGTGCCACATCTGCCACGACGTGTGCCCCACCGGCTTCATCGAAATGGGTCTCGGGGAGTAGCGGACCATGACCGGAAAGCGCGGCATCACCAGCCCGCTCCGGACCGCCATCGCGGTGGTGGTGCTCGCCCTCGCGGCGGGCGCCACCCCGGCGGCGGCCGGGGACGATATCGCCCCGGACGTGCCGGAGGCGCGCAAGGGCGAGCACTGTGTCAAGCCCGTGCCGTACATGCGGCGCAACCACATGGACATGCTGAAGCACAAGCGCGACAAGACCATGCACAAGGGGCAGCGCAAGAAGAAGTACAGCCTCAAGCGGTGCATGGATTGTCACGCCGTGAAGGGGGATGACGGCGATTTCGTGACGGCGAAGAGCGACAAGCACTTCTGCAACGTGTGCCACGATACCGCCGCGGTGAACCCGGATTGCTTCTCCTGCCACGCCTCCACCCCGGGCGGGGAACTCAAGGTGCAGTCCAAGGAGGCCAGCCGATGACGGAAGCCCCGCACAACGACACCCCGGCCCTGGCCGACGAGGCCCGCCGCCGTTTCCTGAAGCGGGCGGGGCTGACGGCCGGGTTCTCCCTGTTCGCCGGCAGCGCCCTGGCGGCCGGCCTGCCCAAGGCCCTGGACGAGGCGACATCCAGCGAGCGCCGCTGGGGCATCCTGGTGGACGCCGGCAAGTGCCCGGAAGGCTGCACGGCGTGCGTCGATGCCTGTTTCGAGGAAATGGGCATCGAGGGGCCGCGCGTGGGCGACAACCACTCCCGGCCGGACCAGGACTCCCAGTGGATCCGCAAGGTGTCGCTGAAGAACGAGGACACGGGCCACGCGCTGGCCCTTCCCGTGATGTGTCAGCACTGCACCTATCCGCCGTGCGTGGACGTCTGCCCCACCGGGGCCAGCTTCAAACGCGCCGACGGCATCGTGCTGGTGGACCGCCACGTGTGCATCGGCTGCCGCTACTGCATCATGGCCTGCCCGTACAAGGCCCGCTGCTTCGTGCACGAGGCCATCCACGACCAGGAGCCCTACATGCCGCGCGGCAAGGGCACCGCCGAGGGCTGCACCATGTGTGTCCATCGCATCGACCACGGCATGAAGCCCGCCTGCGTCGTGGCGTGCCACGAAGAGGGCGCCGGCGCCATGACCTTCGGCGACACCAACGATCCCGAAAGCGCCATTGCCGGGAAGCTCCGCGACAACACGACAAGCGCCATCCGCGCCGATCTGGGGACGGAGCCCGGCATCCGCTACATGGGTATTTAACGGCCGCCGGGCCGCATTAACCGGGGGCAAAGACTGCGCCAGCGTTTGGGGACGAGGCCATGACCAACCGTATTCGCTACCACACCATCGATAATTCGCCCGGGTTCTGGGCGATTTTCGTCCTGTTTCTCATCCTGTCGGCCATCGGCCTGGGCGCCGCCTTCTACATGGAACACCATGGCCACTGGGTCACCGGCATGAGCCAGAACGTGGTGTGGGGAACGCCCCACGTTTTCGCGGTGTTCCTCATTGTCGCCGCGTCCGGGGCCCTGAACACGGCCTCCATCGGCTCCGTGTTCGGCCGCAAGCCGTATAAGCCCCTGGCGCCCCTCTCGGCCCTGCTCGCCGGTGCCCTGCTCATCGGCGGCCTGGCCGTGCTGGTGCTCGACCTGGGCCGTCCGGACCGGCTGGTCATCGCCATGACCCACTACAACTTCCGGTCCATCTTCGCCTGGAACATCTTCCTCTATACCGGGTTCCTGGTGGTGCTCCTGGCCTACATCTGGACCATGCTGGACCGGAACGTGAAGGCCTATTCCACCCCCGTGGGCTTCATCGGCTTCCTGTGGCGCCTGGTGCTCACCACGGGCACGGGCTCCATTTTCGGCTTCCTGGTGGGCCGCGCCGCCTATGACGCCGCCATCATGGCGCCCATGTTCATCGCCATGTCCTTCTCCTTCGGCACGGCCCTGTACATCCTGTGCATGCTGGCCATCATGGTGGGCAACGGCCGGCCCGTGGGCGACGAGCTGGTGGCGCGCATGGCGAAGCTCCTGGGCGTCTTCGTCGCCGGCAGCCTGTTCTTCGTGGCGGTGCATCACCTGACCAACATCTACGGCCCGGAGACCCGGGGGCTGGAGGCCTTCCTGCTCCTCGACGGCGGCATCTACACCAGCCTGTTCTGGCTGGGCTTCGTGCTGCTGGGCAGCGTGGTGCCCATGGTGCTGTTCTTCCACCCGGCGACGAACCGCAGCTTCAGCATGGTGAGCCTGGGCGCCGTGCTCGTGGTGCTGGGCGGCCTGGCCGAGATCTACGTCATCATCATCGGCGGTCAGGCGGTGCCGCAGGTGCTCTTCCCGGGCTACGAGGTGTCGTCGTCCTTCTTCGACGGCTCGGTGGCCTACTACGCCCCGAGCTGGCCGGAGGTGCTGCTGGGCATCAGCGGCTTCGCCATGGCCTTCCTGGTGGTGGCGCTGGGCGTCAAGGTGCTACGCTTCATGCCCCACAGCCTTGCCGACCCCCTGGTGGATGCCCACTTCAAGGGCAAGGCCGACAAGGCCCGGGGTGGTGATGCCGCCCAGGCCCAGACCGCCTAAGGAAAACAAGGCAGCATGAGCGACGAACATCCGTTTGCCCAATACGTCCGTGTCCTGGGGAAGGGGCCCAACCTGTCACGGCCCCTGACCCAGGCGGAAACCGCCGAGGCCGTGCGCCTCATCATGGCCGGTGTGGTGGAACCCGTGCAGCTCGGGGCCTTCCTGTGCCTGCTGCGGGTGAAGACGGAGACCCCCGAGGAGGTGGCGGGCTTCGTCCAGGGCGCGCGCGACAGCCTCGACGCGCCCGAGACCACGCCGGCCGTTGACCTCGACTGGCCCACCTACGCCGGCAAGGCCCGCCAGCTTCCCTGGTACCTGCTCGCCGCCCTGCTCCTCGCGGACAACGGCGTGCGGGTCTTCATGCACGGCACCGAGGGCCATACCGAGGGGCGCGTCTACGCCCGCGAGGGTCTTGCCGCGCTGGGCATCACGCCCGCCGACTCCCTGGCGGACGCCGCCGAGCGGCTCGACACCCACGGTTTCGCCTTCGCCAACCTGCATCAGGTGTGCCCGCGCCTGCAGGACATTCTGGACCTGCGGCCGCTGCTCGGCGTGCGCTCGCCCGTGCACACCGTGGCCCGCACCCTCAACCCGCTGGGCGCGCCGGCGCAGATCCTGTCGGTGGCGCATCCCAACTACCGGGACGTCCATCAGCAGGCGGCCGAGCTCCTGGGCCAGTCGCACATGGCCGTGTTCAAGGGCGAGGGCGGCGAGGCCGAACGCCGGCCCGGCAAGGTGTGCACCGTCCACACCCTGCACGACGGCACGTCGGCCACCGAGGAATGGCCGCCCATCGCGGGCACCGAGGTGGAGACGCCCGACGAGAGCCTGGATCCGCGCCGCCTGGCGGCGGTGTGGGAAGGCGACGAGGTCAACGAGCACGCCGCCAACACCATCGTCGGCACGGCCGCCGTGGCGCTCAAGCTCATCGGCCGCGCCGACAGCGTCGAGGCCGCCGAGGCAGAGGCCCGGCGCCTGTGGGACGAACGCAACCGCAACCGCCTGCCCCTTCACGCATAAGGCGCCGCGCATGGCCCGGCTCTTCCTGTCGGCCGCCCACAAGTCCTCGGGCAAGACCACAGTAAGCGCCGGGCTGTGCGCCGCCCTCGCCCGCCGCGGCCTGGACGTCCGGCCCTTCAAGCGGGGCCCCGACTACATCGACCCCCTTTGGCTGGGCCGCGCCGCCGGCACCACCTGCTACAACCTGGACTTCAACACCCAGGCGGCGGACGAGATCACCGGCCTGGTGGCGCGCCGGGGCGGCGGGGACATCACCCTCGTCGAGGGCAACAAGGGCCTGTATGACGGCATCGATCCGGACGGCGCCGACTCCAACGCCGCCCTCGCCCGTCTGCTCGGAACGCCCGTGATTCTGGTGGTGGACACGGTGGGCATGACGCGGGGCATCGCGCCGCTCCTGCTGGGCTATCGCCAGTTCGACCCCGACCTCCCCATCGCCGGCGTCATCCTCAACCGCGTGGGCGGCGAGCGTCACGAATCGAAGCTGCGCACGGCCGTGGAAGGCTACACGGACCTCCCCGTGCTGGGCGCCGTGCAGCGCGACTCCCGGCTGGTGATCGACGAGCGCCACATGGGACTCGTCCCCGCCAACGAAGCCAACGCCGCCAACACCCACCTGGACCGCCTGGCCGACGCCGTGGACGCGGGCGTGGACGTGGACGCCGTGCTGGACGCCGCCCGCGCCGCGCCGGCCCCGGCGCCCGCCGCCGAGGCGCCGCCGGCGACGCCCAACGGGCCCCGGGTGCGCGTGGGCATCGCCCGCGACGCGGCCTTCGGCTTCTACTATCCCGACGATCTGGAAGCCCTGGAGGCGGCGGGGGCGGAGATCGTCCCCTTCGACACGCTGCATGCCGACCGCCTGCCGGAAGCGGTGGACGCCCTCTTCCTGGGCGGCGGTTTCCCGGAAACCCACATGCGCTCCCTGGCCGCCAACCGTCCCCTGTTGAATGCCCTGAGCAGCGCCGTCACCGGCGGCCTGCCCGTGTACGCCGAGTGCGGCGGGCTGATGCTGCTGGGCCGCAGCCTGACCCGGGGCCCGCTGACGCTGGAGATGGCGGGCGCCCTGCCCGTGGACACCGCCATGGACAGCACGCCCCAGGGCCGCGGCACCGTGCGTCTGCGGGCCACCGGGGACGCCCCCTGGGACCCCGGCGCCGACGGCGCCTTCCCGGCGCACGAGTTCCACTACTCGCGCATCGTGCGCCTGGACGGCCCCCTGCCCTTCGCCTACAGCGTCGAGCGCGGCCACGGCATGGACGGCCACAACGACGGCCTGGTGCGCAACAACACCGTGGCCGCCTATGCCCACCTGCGCAACGTGCGGGCCACGCCATGGGCGGCGCGCTTCGTCGCCTTCGTCCGCCGGTGCCGGGGCGCATGACGGGGGCCTGGCCGACGCTGATCGTCCTCGTGGCGGCGGGGCTGGCCATCGCCGCCGTGGCCCTCGACACCGTCATCGCCGGCGCCCCGCCCATGCCCCTGATGCCGGCGGCGCGCGACGTGGTGGTGCGCCTCCTGGCCGCCCGCGCAAAAGGGCCCGTCTACGACCTGGGTGCCGGCTGGGGCGGCGTCGCCTTCGACCTGGCGCGGCGGCGTCCCGACCTCACGGTGGTGGCCGTGGAGCGCGCCGTCCTGCCCCTCGTGGTGCTGTGGCTGCGGCGCCTCGTCACCCGGCGGCGGAACCTCACCGTGCTGTGGGCCGACGTGCACCGCCTGGACCTCAAGTTCGCCGGCGGCCTTTATGCCTATCTCAACCGGCCGGCCATGAAGCGCCTGGCGGCGCGCCTGCGCCACACCGCGCCGGCCGGGATTCCCGTGGTGAGCGCCGGCTTCACCCTGCCCGGCTGGACGCCCGAGCGTATCCTGCCCGTGCCGGCGAGCCTCTTGAGCCCGGAAGTCTTCCTCTACCGGGTTCCGGGCTTGCGCGACACGGACGCCGTATGAAAGGAAGGGGCCGCATGATCACCCTCCAGGGCCTCACCCACGTCTATCCCGGCCACCGCAAGACCCCGCCCCACGCCGCGGTCCGCGACCTTTCCCTGCACGTGCCCGCGGGCGAATTCTGTGTCCTGACGGGTCCCAACGGCAGCGGCAAGTCCACCCTGTTCCGCATCCTGTGCGGCACCCTGACCCCGAGCGCCGGCCGCGTGGAGATCGCCGGGGCCGACCTCTTCCGCCAGCCCGACGCGGCGCGCCGGGCCCTGGGCGTGGTTTTCCAGAGCCCCGCCGTGGATAAGCAGCTTTCCGTGCGGGAGAACCTGCGCCTGCACGCCACCCTGTACGGCCTGGGGCGCGGCACCCTGGCGGCGCGCCTGGGCGAGGCCCTGGAATGGTCGGACCTGGAGGGGCGCCTGGACCAGCGCGTGGACACCCTGTCGGGCGGCCTGGCGCGTCAGGTGGAGCTGGCCAAGTGCCTGCTCACGCGGCCCCGGCTGCTGCTCCTGGACGAGCCCACCACGGGCCTCGACCCGGCCAGCCGCATGCGCTTCCTGAAGGCCCTGCACACCCTCCAGCGGCAGCGCGACATGACGGTGCTCATGACCAGCCACATCTTCGCCGAGGCGGAAGCCGCCGACCGGGTCGCCGTGATGATGGGCGGCCACCTCCTGGCCCTGGATTCGCCGGGCGCGCTGCGCGACCGCGTGGGCCGCGAGATGCTGGTGGTGGAGGCGGAGGCCCCCGACCACCTGCACGCCGCCCTGGCCGAATCGCTGGGCCGTGTCGTCACCCGGCACGGGGACGAGCTGCGGCTGGAGGGCCTGGGGCGCGGTGACGGCCTGGCCCTCCTGGAACAGGTGCTGGCCGAGCACCGCGACGCCGTGCGCTCCGTGGCCATCCGGCGCCCCGACCTGGAGGACGTGTTCGTGCACATCACCGGCCGCGATCCCGGCGACGCCGCCGGGCCGGCCGCGGAGGCCGCGGAGGTGCCGTCGTGATCCGTATCGTGGGCGCCCTGGCCGGGCGCGAGATCATCCGCTTCCTGCGCCAGCCCAACCGCGTTGCCGGCAGCATCGGCCAGCCCCTTTTGTTCTGGCTGTTCCTGGGCAGCGGCTTCTCCCCCACGTTCGACGCACCCGGGCTGGAGGGCGTGACCTACATGCAGTACTTCCTGCCGGGCGTGCTCATGATGCTCATGCTCTTCGCCAGCATCTTTTCCTCCATCACCATCATCGAGGACCGCGACCAGGGATTCCTGCAGGGGGTGCTCGTCGCCCCCGTGCCGCGCGTGGCCATCGTTCTGGGCAAGGTGGGGGGCGGCGCCGCCCTGGCCGTGGGGCAGAGCCTCATCCTGCTGGTGGCGGCGCCCTTCGTCGGCCTCGTGCCCGGATGGGGCGGCCTGGCCCTGATCCTGGGCGCGTTCGTGCTGTCGGCGCTGGGATTCACCACGCTGGGCTTCGCCGTGGCCTGGGGCATGCGGTCCACCTCCGGCTTCCACGCCGTGATGATGGTCTTCCTGATGCCCCTGTGGCTGCTCTCGGGGGCCCTCTTCCCCGTGGCCACGGCGCCCGGCTGGCTCTACGCCCTCATGATCGTCAATCCCGTGACCCACGCCCTGCGCCTGGTGCGCCTGCCCTTCCACATGACGCCGGGCGAGCTCGCCGCCGATCCCGCCTACCTGGCGGCGCTCGCCGTGACGGCGGCGTGGCTCGCGGTGTGCCTGGGGCTTTCCGTGTGGCGGGTGCGCCGGGTGGAAACCGGCGTGGCCCCCCACCGGGCGCCGGCATGACAGCGGCCCCGCGCGGCGCAGGATTCGTGCCCCGGGCCACCGTGCCGCGATTCGCTCTTGCCAAAACCCGGGGCGTTACGTGTAATTTACTTGCCGACCGCCCGCGGTCCGCGGCGGCCCCGGCCGATGCGCCGTCCGGGCCCGCGCCGGTGGCACCGTCGGGGTTGACCGGGTGTGCCCGGGTACGGACAATACCCCGCATCCATCCGGAATCGGCTCACGTTTGAGGAAACAAGGAAGAACAGAAATGGCTGAACGTCAGACCATCGACGCCCGTGGCTCTTTCTGCCCCGGCCCGCTGATGGAGCTCATCGCCGCCATCAAGAACATCGAGGTGGGCGACGAGATCGAGGTGCTGTCCTCGGACAAGGGCTCCGCCAATGACATCCCGGCCTGGGCCAAGAAGGTCGGCCACGAGGTGGTGGAAAACAACGAGCGCGACGATCACTGGTCCATCACGGTGCGCCGCGCCAAGTAACGGCGTGCCCGAGGACCAGGCGACCCAGTGCGGTTTCACGAGGGGTGGCGCCGCACCACGGATCGGTGGCGGTCGGGAAACACAAACAAGCCGCGCACCGCAATAACCATAATTCGCGTGGTCAGTCAGTTCGCGCCATGGGGAGGAGAAGGAATGGCACATAACATCCTGATCGTTGGGGGCGGTCTCGCCGGCACCATTGTGGCCAACGGCCTGTGCCGGCAGCTCGGCCCGGACCTGCGGACGGGTGCCGTGAGCATCACCATGCTGGGCACCTCCGATACCCACATGTACCAGCCCGGGCTTCTGTACCTGCCCTTCGGGCGCATTCGCGAGCAGGAGCTCTTCCGCGAGCAGCGCAAGGTGCTGGACCGCCGGGTGAACTTCCTGGTGGACCCCGCCACCTACATCGACACCGACAACAACCAGGTCTCCACCGAGTCCGGCAAGACCTTCGGCTACGACTACTGCGTCCTCGCCACCGGCTCGCGCATCATGCCCCAGAACATCCCGGGCATGCAGGAAGGCGCGCACCAGTTCTACGACCTGGACGGCGCCCGCAAGCTGCGCGACGCCCTGGACAAGTTCGAGGGCGGCAAGGTCGTGGTGAACGTCAACGCGCCGCACAAGTGCCCGGTGGCCCCGCTGGAAGTCACCTTCATGATGTACGAGCTCTTCCAGCACAAGGGCATCCTGGACAAGACGCAGATCACCTACACCTACCCCATCGGCCGCCTGCACGCGCTGGAGCCGGTGGCCCACTGGGCCAAGGGCGAGTTCGATCGCTACGGCATCCACTATCAGACCTTCTTCAACACGGCCGAGGTGGATCCGCAGAAGCAGACCATCACCTCCGAGGAAGGGGACACCTACGACTACGATCTGCTGGTGACCATCCCGCCCCACCAGGGCGCCCAGGTCATCACGGACTCCGGCATCAACAAGGCCGGCTGGGTCCCCACGGGCCGCTACAGCCTCGCCTATGAGGGCACCACCAACGTCTTCGTGGTGGGCGACACCACCAACCTGCCCATCTCCAAGGCCGGCTCCACGGCCCACTTCGAGGCCGACACCACCATCGACAACCTGGTGTCGCTGGTGAAGGAAGGCCGCTGGGCCCGCGACTACGACGGCAAGGTGTTCTGCTTCATCGAGACGGGCCTCCAGACCGGCACCTACGTCTGGTTCAACTACCAGACGCCGCCCAACCCCGGCCCGCCGTCCGAGATGATCCACTGGTTCAAGCTGGCCTACAACCGTATGTACTGGCTGTCGGCTCGCGGCCTGCTTTAAGAAGGGAGAGGCTCCGCTATGACTGAGACCACTTCCAACCCGGCCGAGGGCATGGAGGGCCAGGGGCAGGGCCAGGCTGCCGAGCTGGAGCGCCTCGTGGCCGCGGCCCAGAACGCCATGACCGACCGCATGCTCGAGCGGCTCGTGGGCACCACGAACAACGGTCTGGAACTGCTCGATCGCCTCAATGACGAGGAAACCCTCGATGCCTTCCACACCATCATAACGGGCATCACGGACCTCCATCGCATCGGGGCACTCGACACGGCCTTCGAGATGGTGCGCCTGATCCACGGTGCCCGGGCGGCCATGACCGACAACATGGTCGAGCGCATGTTCGCGTTCATCGAGCACATAATGAACTCCCTCGCCACGGAGGAAATCGCCGCCCTGGCCCACGAGACCAAGGGGGCCCTGGAGGATTCCCTGGACGAGTGTGCCGCCAGCGGCCGGGCCTCCGGCGGCATGTTTACCATCATGAGCATGATGAACAAGCCCGAGGCCGTGGAGACCATGAAGTTCCTGCTCAACTTCGGCTGCAAGCTGCGGGAGCGCGCCTCCACCCTGCAGCAGGTCTCCGACGAAAATCCGTAAGCGCGGGCCGTCGCCCGCACGCAAGGGCGCCCCGTCCCGGTATCCGGGACGGGGCGCCTTTTTGTGCGCGGGCGCCTATTTCTTGCGGATGGTGAAGGTGTAGACGCCGTCGGATTCCGCCTGTTCCACCATCTTGTTGCCCGTCTGGTTGCAGAAGGAATCGAAGTCCTTCACGGAGCCCGGATCCGTCGCTTCAACGCGGATGACGTCGCCCGAGTCCAGTTCCTTGAGCGCCTTCTTGGTGCGCAGGATGGGCAGCGGGCATTGCAGGCCCTTGAGGTCCAGATCCTGAGTCGGCTCGGTCATGGCGTGGCCTCCCCCTTTTTAGATGTAGAGATTCACGTCGCACTGCGTCGCCGTCTCGATGTACGTGGCGGCGCCGGCGTACTCGATGCCGTCGATCATGTCCTCCGGCTTGTACTCGAACAGGTCCATGGTCATCTGGCAGGCGATGAGCCGGACCTCCGCCTCCCGGGCCATTTCCCGCAGATCCTCGATGGAGGCCACGTTCTTCTTCCTGATGAGGTTCTTCATCATGGTCGTGGCGAGGGAATCCATGCCGGGCAGCATGCCCACGATATTGGGCATCTTCATGTGCCCGCCCGCCATGGGCATCTCCATCGCCGGATTGCCCAGCGTGGTGACCTTGAGGTCCAGGTTCTTCTTGAGAAGCGGCAGACCGTAGAAGGTGAAGAACAGGGTGGCGTCCAGGCCCATGCTGGCCGCCGTGGTGGCCAGGATGAAGGGCGGGTAGGCCCAGTCCAGCGTCCCCTTGGTGACGATGATGGACAGGCTCTTGTTCTCGGTGTCGTCCGCCATGGGAACCTCCGGCCGTGGTGCTTATATGATATTGTCCTCATATATTGCCACGACCGCGGTCGGCTTCAAGGGCCTTCCCCCTTTCTTAACCATCCGTTCAAAAAACGCGCCGCCCGTCCCCGGCGGGGAACGGGCGGCGCGCCACGGCGGCCCGGCTGTCGGTGCGGGGTCAGCCGGGATCGCCCACGTAGATGCCCAGGCCGCGCGCCGTGCGCACCAGGGCGCCGTAGGGGTCCACGGCGCGTGTGGTGGTCACCACATCGGCCAGGGGGACGTCGATGACGTCGCGGTCGGACCACGCCGCCATGCGGTCGAAGCGGCCCTGGTCCACCATGTCCACCGCCCGCACACCGAAGGCCGAGGCGATGAGGCGGTCGCGCATGGAGGGGGTGCCGCCGCGCTGAACGTGGCCCAGCACCGTGGTGCGGGTTTCCCAGTCGTTGCGCTGGCCCAGGGTTTCCGAAAGCCACTCGCCGACGCGGCCGTAGCGCACCTCCTCGTCGTGATGCTGGACCGTGAGGGCGCTGCCGTCGGGCCTTCTGACGCCCTCGGCCACCACCACGAGGCCGTGCTTGCGGCCCGTGTCCATGACCTCGTGCAGCTTGTCGGAAACGCCCTCCAGGCTGTACGGGATCTCGGGCACCAGGATGACGTCGGCACCCCCGGCGATGCCGGCGTGCATGGCGATGTGCCCGGCGTCCCGCCCCATCACTTCCAGGATCATGGCGCGGTGATGGCTCGCCGCCGTGGGCTGCAGCCGATCCAGCGCCTCGACGGCCACGTTCACCGCCGTGGAGAAGCCCACGGCGTACTCCGTCATGAGGACGTCGTTGTCGATGGTCTTGGGAATGGCCACCAGGGGGATGCCGCCGTTCTGCGCCAGATGCCGGATGATGCGCAGGCTG
>CAJXLG010000050.1 GCA_913055885.1 uncultured Rhodospirillales bacterium | reverse complement strand
GGGATAGGGGCCGGCCCCGGAATCACTCGTCCTCGGCCAGCCACCAGTCCTGTGTGCCGCCGGGCGACGCGCCGCCGTTCGCCGGGCCGGTGAGGCGCGGTGTCAGGCCGCGCAGGACGCGCTCGGCGTGTTCCAGGTTCTTCTGGGTGGCGCTGGTCATGCGCTGGTTGCCGTGCGCCCGCCACACCTCCAGGGCGCCGGCGAAGGCGTCGCGGGCCTCCTGCACGGGCGCCGGGTCCTCGGTCATGCGCCCGAGCTGCACCAGGGCGGTGCCCAGGTGGCCCTGGGTGGCGGCCCACTGCGTGGGGCGGGTGTCCTGCGTGCGCACCTCCAGGGCCGAGCGGCAGGCGGCGGCGGCGCGTTTCATCAGGTCGGGGCTTTCCAGGGCGCCGCCCACGATCTGCAGCGCCTTGCCCATGATGTGGTGGATCTCCGCCCAGCGGTGGGGCGCGTCGCGGCGCGTGTAGACCTTGAGCGCCGCCTGATAGGCCAGGATGGCGTCCTTGAGGCGGGTGGTCTCCTCCTCGTCGCGCGCCCCCAGCCGGTACAGGGTGTTGCCGAGCGCCATCTGGATGCGGCCCCAGTCGTCGGCGAAATAGGTGGGGCTGAAGATGCCCGCCGCCTCGCGGTAGGTCTCCGCCGCCGCCTCCAGGTGTTCGTCCTGTCGGGCACGCTCACCCATGAGGGCCAGGGTGTCGGCGCGATGCTTCTTGATGGTGGCCCAGGCGATGGGGTTCTGGTCCTCGGGCAGGGTCTTGAGGGCGCTGTCGAACGTCCCCACGGCCGTCTCCAGGGTCTGCACCCCGGCCTCCAGGTTGCCGGCTACCGCCTGGGCGCAGCCCAGGCACGCCTGCAGCGCCGCCCGGTCGGCGTGGGCCAGGGCGGAGGGCGGCCGGCGGCCGGCCCGCTGGGCCTTGCGCAGGGCCTCGTCGAGGGCCTCGCCCAGGCGCTGCTTCTGGGTGTCCGTGGCGGGCACGGCGGCCGCCAGGGTGACGGCATAGAACAGATCGCCCACGCCGCTTTCCATCTCCGCCGGCACGGTGAGGGAATCGGACAGGGCGAAGCTGCCCGGCCGGGTGTCGGGGCGCGCCGACAGGAAGTGCAGGGTCATGGTCTTGCCGTCGTTGTTCACCCGGCCCCAGATGAGCAGGTCGCCCTTGGCCTCCTGCAGCCAGGCGCGGCCGTCCGTCTCCGCCTGGGCGAGCTGCGGCGGCAGGGGCGCCGTGGGATCGAGGGGCAGGGCGCGGCCGAGGGCGCGCGCCACCACGGCCTTGCGGTTGCTCAGGGTGTCCAGCACGGCCTGCGCCGCCACGCCGTCGGCGTCCCCCTGGAGGCCCGCCACCAGCACCAGGATGCCGCCGGTCATGGGGCGGGCGTCGGCGAGGGCGGGAAGGTTGTCGGCCTCCGCCGCATCATCCGCCATGGCCAGGCCCAGGAGGCGGCCGATGCGCCGCAGGCCGCCCATGAAGCCCTGCTCGGGCGGCTCCGGCTCGCCCGGCGGCGGTCCGTC
The DNA here is from genome assembly GCA_913055885.1 of uncultured Rhodospirillales bacterium. Lineage (GTDB taxonomy): Bacteria > Pseudomonadota > Alphaproteobacteria > Rhodospirillales > CAJXLG01 > CAJXLG01. The sequence continues at coordinate 12,532 of CAJXLG010000050.1, read as the reverse complement.
CAGGGGATGGGCGAAGACGCCGGAGGGATCGCGGCGCAGCCGCGCCACCAGGCGCGTCATGACGCGCTGGGCGGTGGCCGGGTCCTCCTCCAGGGCGTTCAGGAAGGTCTCGCGGTCGATGACCTCGATGGTGGCGGGGCCGCTGGCGCGCGCCGTGGTGGCACGCGGCGACTTGTCCAGGGCGCCCAGCTCGCCGAACATGCCCCCGGCGCGCACCGTCACGGGCGTCTCGCCGCCACCGGGACGCACCAGTTCCACGGCGCCCTCTAGCACCTGATAGGCGGCGATGCTGGGGTCACCGGCGCGATAGATGATTTCGCCGTCGTCGAGCTTGCGCTGCGTCACCGCCCCTTGCCCCGGCCGCCCGGTTCTTCAGGTCGGGCGGTCCGCCTTACTGGTCGCCGTCGTCGCCGCCGTCCGCGTCCGCCCCGGGCAGGGTGAGGTGGAAGGTCGCCCCCTCGCCCTCGGCGGAATCCAGCCACAGGTCGCCGCCGTGGCGTTCCACGATGCGCTTGGCCACGGACAGGCCGATGCCGGCGCCGGACCCGGCGCCCTGCGGCCCCAGGCGCTGGAACATCTTGAAGATGCGGTCCTGCTCGGCCTCGGGGATGCCCTGGCCGTTGTCGCTCACGCTGAAGCGCCACCAGGCGCCGTCCGCCGCGACGCCCACGTGCACCTTCGGCGGCTCGCCCTCCTTGTGGTACTTGAGGGCGTTGCTGATGAGGTTCTGGAACACCTGCCGAAGCTGCGTGGGGTCGCCCTGCACGGTGGGCAGGTCGTCCACGGTGACGGTGCCCTCCGCCTCCTCGATGGCCAGCTCCAGGTCCTTTTTCACGTCCGAGACCACGGCGTTGGCGTCCACCACCTCGAAGGGCTGGCCGTGGGTCTGCACGCGCGAGAACTGCAGAAGCCCCTGGATCATGCCCTGCATGCGGCGCGCGCCGTCCACGGCGAAGCTCATGAACTCCTGCGCCGTGTCGTCCAGCTGGTCCTTGTACCGCCGCTCCAGGAGACCGAGGTAGTTGGTCACCATGCGCAGCGGCTCCTGGAGGTCGTGGCTGGCGGCGTAGGCGAAATCCTGGAGGTTGCGGTTGGAACGCTCCACCTCCCGGACGGTCTCGTTGAGCTGGCGTTCCGTCTCCTTGCGGCGGGTCACGTCGCGCTGGATGGAGATGTAGTAGTGGATCGCCCCGTCGTCGCCGCGCACCGGGGAAATGTCCCATTCCACCCAGTAGGGCGTGCCGTCCTTGCGATAATTGACCGCCTCGGCGTGATAGGACTCGCCGGCCTTGAGGGCCGCCTTCAGGGCGTCCAGGAGCGCGCGGTCCGTCTCCGGTCCCTGCAGGATGCGCGGCGTCCGGCCCTTGAGCTCGTCGGCCGTGTAGCCCGTCATGCGCTCGTAGGCCGCGTTGGCGTAGACGACGCGCGGCCCCGGCGGGTCGAGCTCGGCATCCGTGATGAGCACGCCGTCGTAGGACTGGTCGAGGGCCCGCTGCAGGAAGGGGAGTTCGTCGGTCATCGCGCTCCGCTGCGCCGTCGGGGGCTCGGTCCGGGCGCCCGGCCGGCGCCCGCGGGTCGGACCATTATGCCCGGAGTGGCGGCGTGCCGCAAGGCGGCCCTGTCAAAACGGTTACAGGTCCGGCGGAACGGGCACGCCATGCTGGCGGCAGCAGGCGATGACGGTGTTGCGCATGAGGCTGGCGATGGTCATGGGGCCCACGCCGCCGGGCACGGGCGTGATGGCCCCCGCCACGTGGCGCGCCTCGTCGAAGCACACGTCGCCCATGAGCCTGGCCTTGCCGTCCGTGCGGTCGTTGCCGGGCGCCCCCGGCTCGATGCGGTTGATTCCCACGTCGAGCACCGTGGCCCCGGGCTTGATCCAGTCGCCGCGCACCATCTCCCGCTTGCCGGCGGCGGCCACCAGGATGTCGGCGCGGGCGCACTCGGCCGCCGGGTCGCGGGTGCGCGAGTGGACGGTCTCCACGGTACAGTTGCGCTGCAACAAAAGCTGGGCGACGGGCTTGCCGACGATGTTGGAGCGCCCCACCACCACGGCGTGCAGGCCGGTCATGTCGGCATGCACCCGGTCCAGGAGCAGCATGCAGCCCTGTGGCGTGCAGGGCACCAGGGTGTCGCCCGCCTCCGTCACCAGGCGGCCCACGTTCACCGGGTGGAAGCCGTCCACGTCCTTGGCCGGGGCGATGGCCTCCAGCACCCGGGTGGCGTCGATGCCGCCGGGAAGCGGAAGCTGCACCAGGATGCCGTGCACCGCCGGGTCGTCGTTGAGCCCTTCCACCAGGGTGACGAGTTCCTTCTCGGTGACGCTTTCCGGCAGGACATGCTCGAAGGATCGGATGCCCACCTCGGCGGCCCGCTTTTCCTTCATGCGCACGTAGACCTGGCTGGCGGGGTCCTCGCCCACGAGCACCACGGCAAGCCCGGGGACGACGTGCCGCTCGTCGTGGAGGTCGCGGACATGGCGGGTGACGCGTTCCTGGATGTCGGCCGCCGCCGCCCGGCCGTCGATGATCTGTGCCTCGCCCATCAGCCGCCTGCTCCCTTCTCGGCGATCCACGCCCGGATGCCTTCCACCGCATCCGGATCGGCCACGTGCAGCACCTTGCGCCGGTCCGCCTGGCCGCGAATCAAGGTTATAGAGCGCCGCGGCACGCCCCACGCCTTCGCCAGGAAGCGCACCAGGGCATCGTTCGCCCGCCCGCCGTCGGGGGGCGCGGTGACGGCCACCTTGAGGGCCGCGTCGCCGTCGGCCTCGGCCACCAGGCCCGCCACGCGGTCCTTCCTGGCCTTGGGCTGGACGCGCACCGTGACCGTACACCCATCCTCGCGCGGGGTCACCGGCAGGGCCGTCAAAGCCCCGCCGCCATGCCGCCGGCGAGCCGCATCTGCATCTGACCCACGACGCCCTGGGCGAAGATGAGGATGAGGATGAGGATGAGGGGCGAAATGTCCACGCCGCCCATGGCCGGGATGAAGTTGCGGATGGGCCTCAGGGCCGGCTCCGTGATGCGGTGCAGCACCTCGCCCAGCATGCTGACGAACTGGTTGTAGGGGTTCACCACGCTGAACGCCACCAGCCAGCTCAGGATGGCGGAGATGATGAGCGCCCAGATGTAAAGCTCGATGGCGATGGAGAGCACCTGGAGCAGGGGCAGCAGGACAACATCCATGGGTGACCGTCCGGCACACGCTGTTTGACTGTGACCCGAACCTAGCCACGCCGGGCCGCCGGCGCAAGGGCCGTTACACGCAGGACATTGCCCATGTTTTCTCGAACGCCCGTCGGGTGGCGTCATCTTTCGAGGCTCCGCCTTCGGCGGAGCACCTCAAGATGACGATCATGATGACATATTCGCCGTACGGTCGTCGTCCTGAGGTGCTCTTTTCTCTGAAAAGAGCCTCGAAGGACGACAGTACAACGTAATGATTGTACGCGCCAAGCCGGTGGGGGATGTCCTGCCGTCACACGCTGTCGTGCGACGGATGGAGGCCTTCCCCCGCGCCGCCCCGGAAGCGGTCCAGGTCGCTTTCCACCATTTCGCGCACCAGGCCGTCGAAGCGGGTTTCCGGGGCCCAGCCCAGCACCCGGCGCGCCCGCTCCGGATTGCCGCGCAGGTGGTTCACCTCCGTGGGCCGGAAGTAGCGCGGGTCGATGCGGATGACGGTGCGGCCGGTGGTGGTGTCCACGCCCACCTCGTCCGTTCCGCTGCCCCGCCATTCGAGGGGCCGGCCCACGTGGCGGAAGGCGGCCTCGCAGAAGGCGCGCACGGAATGCGCCTCGCCCGTCGCCAGCACGTAGTCCCCCGGCTCCGGCTGCTGGAGCATGCGCCACATGCCCTCGACGTAGTCGCGGGCGTGGCCCCAGTCGCGCTCGGCGTCCAGGTTGCCCAGCCACAGGCAGTCCTGAAGCCCCAGGTGGATGGCCGCCACGGCGCGGGTGATCTTGCGGGTGACGAAGGTTTCCCCGCGCACGGGGCTCTCGTGGTTGAACAGGATGCCGTTGCAGGCGTAGAGGCCGTAGGCCTCGCGGTAGTTCACCGTGATCCAGTAGGCGTAGACCTTGGCCGCGGCATAGGGGCTGCGCGGATAGAAGGGCGTGGTCTCGTCCTGGGGGCACCCGGGCGTCTCGCCGAACAGTTCCGAGGTGGCCGCCTGATAGAAGCGCACCCGGTCGGTCAGGTCCAGAAGCCGGATGGCCTCCAGGAGCCGCAGGGTGCCCAGGGCGTCGGCGTTGGCCGTGTATTCCGGGGTCTCGAAGCTCACCTTCACGTGACTCTGGGCGGCGAGGTTGTAGATCTCGTCCGGCCGCACCTCCTGGATCAGGCGGATGAGGTTGGTGCTGTCGGTCATGTCGCCGTAGTGCAGCCGGAAGGGCACGTCCCCTTCGTGCGGGTCCCGGTAGAGATGGTCCACGCGCTCGCTGTTGAAGGACGAGGCGCGCCGCTTGATGCCGTGCACCCGGTAGCCCCTGGCCAGCAGAAGCTCCGCAAGATAGGCGCCGTCCTGGCCCGTCACGCCGGTAATGAGCGCCGTGCGTGCCGTCATCATTCCCCCTCGCGGCCGTAGCTGTCGTCCAGCCGGATGATGTCGTCCTCGCCCAGGTAGCTGCCCGACTGCACCTCGATGATCTCCAGCGGGATGGTGCCCGGGTTGCTCAGGCGGTGGCGGGCGCCGATGGGCACGTCGGTGGATTCGTTCTCGCGCAGGAGGAAATCCTCGCCGTCCCGCTCCACCCGCGCCGTGCCGCGCACCACGACCCAGTGCTCCGCGCGGTGGTGGTGCATCTGCAGGCTCAGGCCCGCCCCCGGGCGCACCGTCAGGCGCTTCACCTGATAGCGCGCACCGTCGTCGATGTGGCGGTAGGCGCCCCACGGGCGGTGGACGGTGGTGTGGCGCTGATGTTCGACGCGGCCGGCGGCCTTCAGGCGGTCCACCACCTGCTTCACGGCCTGGCCGTGGTTCATGCCGGCCACCAGCACGGCGTCGTCGGTGACCACCACCACCGTGTCCTCCAGGCCGGCCACGGCGGTCAGGTGGTCGTCGGCATGGACGTAGCAGTTGCGGCTGTCCTCAAGCAGGACGTCGCCGCGCGTCACGTTGCCGTCGGCATCGCCCGTGCCCAGGTCCCACACGGCGGGCCACGCCCCCACGTCGCGCCATCCCATGCCGGCGGGCACCACGGCGGCGCGGTCGGTGGCCTCCATGACGGCGTAGTCCAGGGAGATGGCGGGCGCCCCGGCGAAGGCGTCCGCCGCCAGGCGGCAGAAGTCCAGGTCCCCCCGCGCGCCGGCGAGCGCCGCCCGCGCCGCCGCCAGCACGGCGGGCGCGTGCCGGTCCAGTTCGGCGATCAGGGTGGCGGGCGTGAAGACGAAGATCCCGCTGTTCCAGGCGTAGCCGCCCTCGGCCAGCCACGCCTCGGCCGTGGCGCGGTCGGGTTTTTCCACGAAGCGCGCCACGCGCCACACCCCCTCGGCGTCCGGCACGGGGTCGCCCGCCTTGATGTAGCCGTACCCGGTGGCCGGATGATCGGGCGTGATGCCGAAGGTGACGAGCCAGCCGGCGCGCGCCGCCGCCCCGGCACGTTCCAGGGCGGCGTGGAAGGCCGCCGTGTCGGTGATGACATGGTCCGACGGCTGGACCATCATGGGGGTGTCGGGGGCCGTTTCCGCCAGGTGCAGGGCGGCCGCGGCGACGGCCGGCGCGGTGTCGCGCGCCACGGGCTCCACCATGATGCGGTCCGCGGCCATGCCCAGGGCGCGCAGCTGTTCGGCGATGATGAAGCGCTGGGCGTCGTTGCACACCACCACCGGCGCGGCGAAGCCATCGCCCGACGCCCGCGCCACCGTCGCCTGGAACAGGGAGCGGTCGGGCTCCACCAGGGGCAGGAGCTGCTTGGGATGGTCGGCGCGCGACACGGGCCACAGGCGCGTGCCGGCACCGCCGGAGAGGATGACGGGATGAAGGACCACGCGACGCTCCCTTGCCCGGCGTGTCTCGGCCTTCACGCCTTTGTAGCGGCCGCCCGCGCGGCCCGACAAGGGGCGGCGTGGCTTGATGAGGGTCAAATGCCCGGAAGGCGGGGTGCGGTGAAATCGGGGCCACTAGCCCGGATTGTCGCACCGCTCGACGGGCTGTGTTGGCCTGCACCGTGCCGATTGCGAGGAGAAGGCTTGCAGACGATGTGGTCCATCTTCAAGAGCCTTCGACGTGGCAAGCGGGCGGCGCAGGCCAACCCTTCGGGCGCCGGTGGCGTTGGCACAGTCTGCGTCACAGCCCTTGCCCGATGGAGGAGCATCGGGCGGCGGGCTGATCCCAGACCCTAACGACACCGGCGCACAGCCATCGACCGGTGCGACAATCCGGGCTGGACCGGGAGGGGAGGCCCCATGCGCTGTGATTCGGCCGACGAACCCGCGGGCGGCGGCAACTCGCCGCTTCTCAACCGCCTGCCCGATGCCGAGCGGGAACGGCTTCTGGCGGAGGCACGCCGGGTGCGCCTGGCCACCGGCACCATCCTGGTGCAGCAGGACGATCCGGCGCCCGAGCTCTTCATCGTGGAGAGTGGCCACCTGCGCCTCACCCTGCGTTCGGGGAGCGGCGGCGAGAGCACCGTGGACATCGTGGGCGCCGGCGACACGGTGTGCGAGACGGCCATCCTGGGCGGCGAGCCGGCCCCCGTGACGGCGCAGGCCATCGAGGAGACCAGCGTGCTTGCCGTGGACGGCGCCCGCCTGCGCCAGGAGCTGCTGGCCCGTTTCGACCTCATGATGGGCATGCTGGGCGACATGTCCGCCCGCCTGCGCGGCCTGCTGGGCCAGCTCACGGACCTCAAGAGCAAGTCCACGGCGCAGCGACTCGGCATGTTCCTCCTCAGCCTGTGCGCCACCTCCTGCGGTGCCGCCGATGTCACCCTGCCCTACGGCAAGCGCGTGGTGGCCGAGAAGCTGGGCATGAAGCCGGAAACCCTGTCGCGCGCCTTCGCCCGCCTGCGGCCGCTGGGCGTGCGCGGCGGCCCGGCGGAGACAACGGTTCATATCGACGACGTGGCGGAGCTGGCCGAGTACTGCGGCGTCGTGCTGGACGACGACAGGGAGGCGTGAGACCGTGTACGTGGACAAGCAACGGGATCGCGCCATGGCGGGCAACAGGACCCTTGCGCCGGGCGAGCGCGAGGCCATTGCCGGGCTGCCGCTGTTCCGGGCCCTGCCGGCGGAAACGGCGGAGGCCCTGCTGGGTCAGGCCGTCGTGCGCCACTACGAGTCCACCTGGCTCCTGTTCTCGGAGGGCGAGGCGGCCGATCACTTTTTCGTTGTCCTCGACGGCGCCGTGCGGCTGTTCAGCCTGACCCCGGAGGGGGGCGAGCGCACCGTCCACCTGGTGGACGGTTTCCAGACCTTCGCCGAGGCGGCCATCTTCGGCCCGGGACATTACCCGGTGAACGGCGAGGTGCAGCCCGGCACCACCATCGTTCCCGTGCGCGCCGGGCCGCTCCTGGCGGCGCTTCAGCGCGATCCGTCGCTGGCCCTCGGGATGCTCGCCGCCATGGGGCAGTGGCAGCGTTTCCTCATGGCCGAGATCCGCCAGATGAAGGCGGACACGCCGGCACGCCGCCTGGCCGGCTTCCTGCTCGCCCTGCTGGAAAGCGGGCGCTGGGAGGGTACCGGCCCCCTGCCCTTGCGCAAGGCCACCATCGCCGGGCGCATCGGCATCGAGCCGGAGAGCCTGTCGCGCGCCCTGCGCCGGCTGGAGTCGGCCGGCATCCAGTGCCGGGGCGAGGGCGTCTTCCTCACCGACCGCGAGGCCCTGCGCCGCTTCTGCCAGCCATGATGGGGGGATACGGCGAGCTGGCGGCGGCCCTCGCCGCCTTCCTGGGCGGCCACCTGGTACCCGCCATCCACCCCCTGCGCGACCGCCTGGTGGCGATGGCCGGACGGCCCGCCTATCTTGCCGGGTTCTCCCTCGTCTCCATCGCCCTCCTGGCGTGGCTGGTGGCGGCCGCCCTGCGCGCGCCCTACACCCCGCTGTGGCCCTATGCGGCGTGGATGCCGTGGGTGCCGGTGCTGGTCATGCCCGGGGTCTTCATCCTGGCCGTGGAGGGCCTGCGCACCCCCAACCCCTTTTCCCTGACGGCCGCCGGGACGCGCCTGGACGGCCGGCCGTGCGGCCTGTTGCGGGTGGTCCGCCATCCACTGCCGTGGGCCCTGGCCCTGTGGGGCCTGGCGCACGTGGCGGCCAATCCCGACCTGCGGGCCGTCCTGGTGTTCGGCCTTCTGGCCCTGTTCAGCATCGCGGGGCGGGCCCCGCTGGCGGCGCGCCGCCGGCGCGCCCTGGGCGAGGCGGGCTGGGCGGCCGCCGATGCCGCCGCACGCCAGTGCCCGGGGCCCGTGGTGCGGCCCGGCTCGGTGGCGGCGGGCCTCGCCGCCTATGCCGCCGGGCTGGCGCTGCACCCCTGGCTGTTCGGTGTGGCGCCCCTGGCCGCTCTTTGACCGCGATCAAGGCAGCGCCGCCGGCATCCGGTATGCTCCGCCGGGACCGCAACACGATGAGGTGGTGCCTTGCCCGTTTTCTTCCAGGCCGGGTTCCGGCCCTTCTTCCTGTTCGCTGGACTGGCGGGGCTGGTGCTGGTGCCGTGGTGGACGGCGGCCCTCCTGGGCGCCCTCCCCCTGCCGGCGCGGCCCGTGGGGCCCGTGGCGTGGCATGCCCACGAGATGCTCTACGGCTTCATCGGCGCCGCCGTTGCCGGCTTCCTGCTGACGGCCACGCCCAACTGGACCAACACCCCGCCGCGCCGCGGCTGGCCCATCGTGGTCCTGGCGGCGGCGTGGCTCCTGGGCCGCGGCGTCATGGGCGCCGCGCCCGCCGTGCCGGCGTGGCTGGCGGCCGTCGTCGATCTCGCGGCGCCGGCGCTGCTGCTGGCGCAGATCGCCCACGTGGTCCTGGGTCGCGGCAACCGGCGGAACTACGCCGTGCCCGCCCTGCTCGCCGTATGGGTGGCGGGCGATGCGTTGTATCACGCGGCGGCCCTGGGGTGGCTCGCGGCGGGGCCGTGGCCGGGCCTTTTCATGGGCATCTACGCCGTGCTGGGGCTGATGCTGCTCATCAGCGGCCGCGTCGGGCCCGCCTTCACGGCCGGCCACATCAACCGCGTGCTCGGCCACGGCGCCAGGGCGCCGGCGACGCCGGCCTGGACGCACAGCGCCTGGCCGCCGCTCCTCCTCGCCGTGGCCGCCGGCCACATCCTGGGCCTGGACGCCGCCGCCGGGGTGCTCGCGGTGGTGCTGGGACTGGTGGTGGCGTGGCGCATGACGGGCTGGCGCACGGCGGTCGTGCTCGACACCCCCATCGTGTGGGTGCTGCACCTGGGCCACGCCTGGCTGGCCGTGGGCTTCGTCCTGCTGGGGCTGGGCCTCCTGGCGGACGGCGTGCCCCGCTCGGCCGGGCTGCACGCCCTGCTCTCGGGCGGCGCGGCGACCCTGGTGCTGGCCGTCATGAGCCGGGCCGCCCTGGGCCACACCGGGCGCATCATCCACGCCTCGCCCCTCACCGTGGCGGCCTACGCCCTGGTCACCCTGGGCGCGGTGCTGCGCGTGGCGGCGGCCTTCCCCGCGGGCCCGGACTGGCTGCTGCACGCCGCGGCCACGGCGTGGCCCGCCGCCTTCCTGTGCTACCTGGTGGCCTACGCCCCGCTGTTCTTCCGCCCGCGCCTGGACGGCCGGCCGGGGTGAGCCCGGCCGGGGCGCGAGGGGGGTTACCCGTAACCGTTCTCGCGCAGGAAGTCGGCCGTGACGGTGTCCATGCTGGCCAGGTGCTCGTGGAACCAGGTGATGAAGTCGCGCGCCAGCCAGTCGCGGCACGCTTCCGCCTCGCCGGCGCGCAGGCGGCCCAGCATGGTCTCCAGGTCCTGGAGGGTGCTGTCGTGCGCCTGTTTGTGCATGGGATAGGGCGGGAAGCCGGCGGCCTGCATGGCCTCCTCCTCGCGGCCGAAGTGGGCGCGGGTGTGATCCACGTAGTCGCTCATGGCCGTCACCGCCGCCGACAGCCGGTCCGGATCGGCGGCCGCCGCCTCCACCGCTTCCATGAGGGTGTTGAAGCCGTTGACGGATTCCTCGTGGTCGGCGTCCTGGAAGGCGACGCCGAGGGTGGGCGGGGTGTCCAGGCGTGCTTCGCGCATGGCGGGCTCTCTTGCTGTTGTGCTTGTCGCGGGCGGCGGAGTTTCCCGCCTTTGGTGCCGCCCCGCCTTGATCCCCGTCAAGGCGGGGCGGCGGACCTTGACCGGGCGCTGTCTTTGCCCGAGGGTTGCCGGTCATCACCGCGAGGGAAAGCGAGGGGGAGCATACCATGCCCGTGGAGATCCGGCGCCTGCTGTTCACCGACGACGAATTCCGCGCCGCCGTTGACGAGCTGCTGGCGGGCGGGCGCGCCAAACTGCCCCGGGGCCGGGTGGTGCAGATGGAGATCACCACGGAGGATCCGCTGGCCGCCGGCCTGAGCATCCAGACGGAGCACGGCCAGGTGGAACGGGCCACCCTGGACGATGCCCACGCCGCGGCGGCGGTCATCGCCTACTGCCGCAAGCGAAGCATCCCCCTGCCGCGTTCCGGGAGCAAGAGCCTGCGCCGCACCAGCAAGGGCATCGCCTTCGACGTCACCCTGAAGGAATCCGACCGTCAGAAGGCATCGGCGTAGCCGGCCCGCCGTCGGCCGAGGCCACGCGCAGGGGCGGCGGCTGGCCGTCGCCGCCGGCGCCGAAATAGACCGTCAGGTGCGGCAGGGGCATCTCGATGCCCGCCGCCTGCAGGCGTTTCTTGATGCGCCGGTTGAACTCGCGCCCCACTTCCCACTGCCGCAGCGGCCGGGTATTGACGCGCGCCCGCACGATCACCGCCGAGGATTCGAAGCGGTCCACCCCCAGGATCTCCAGCGGCCCGATCATGAGCCGGCCGTAATAGGGGTCGGCGAGCATGTCGCCGCCCAGCTCCCGCAGGTGGCGCACCACCTCGTCCGTGTCCTCCTTGTAGGCCACGCCCACATCCAGGATGTAGGCCGAATAGTCCTTGCTCAGGTTGCTGATGGTGTCCACGGCGGAGAAGGGCAGGGTGTGCACCGTGCCGGACAGGTCGCGCAGGCGCAGGGAACGCACCGTCAGGTCCTCCACCTGGCCGCTCAGGCCGGCGGCGTTCACCCAGTCGCCGATGCTGATGGTGTCCTCGAACAGGATGAAGGCGCCCGTGATGACGTCCTGCACCAGCTTCTGCGAGCCGAAGCCGATGGCCAGGCCGATGACGCCGGCCCCCGCCAGGAGCGGCGCGATGGTCACCCCCAGTTCCGCCAGCACGGCGAGCCCCGCCACCACGACGAGGGTGGCCAGCAGGACATTGCGCAACAGCGGCAGGAGGGTGCGGATGCGCGCCGACGGCCGGCGGAAGGGCGATTCCGCCTCCGCCTGTTCGACCCGCCACAGGTAGCGCGTGATGGCGACGTTCACCGTCTCCCACACGGCGGCCGTCACCAGGATGATGAGCAGGACGGTCCCCAGGCTGGTGAGCAGGGCCCGGCCGTGTGGTGTGCCCAGGCCGCCCACCACGGCGACGCCCCAGCCCTGGAGGATGGCGCCCACGGCGACGAGGCCGGCGACCAGGCGCAGGGCGTGGTGGGCGACGGGCCGGTAAAAGCCGACACGCCGCGCCGCGCTGGTGGTGGCCAGGTAGGCGAACAGGCGCTCGGTGCCGCGTTCCGCCCAGCCCAGGCCCAGGGCCCAGACCACCACCACCACCACCGTCACCACGGTGCCCGAGAGCATGAAGACGAAGCCGCCCGGCACGTCGAGCGCCCACACCAGATACAGCACCAGGGCGTAGAGCCCGGCCAGGAGGTGCCACACGTCGGCCACGCGGCGCCGCACCATGTTGAGCGCCAGGCGGGCGCGGCTGTCCCCGTCCGGTCCCACCTCGCGCAGGGCCGCCGCCACCGGGCGGCGGTAGCGGCGCACGAAGCTGAGCACCGCGACGAGCACGACGAGGCCGAGGACGTGATGCAGGAAGGTGTGCACGGCGAAGGGCGCGCCCAGCACCGACACCCCTTCCAGCACGGCCCAGCCCACCACCATCAGGCCGCCCAGCCAGCGCAGCCGGCGCGCCACGTCGCCGGCCGTGGCGTCGGCCAGCGGGATCAGCCGCAGCCCCGGTGCCGCCGGGCACAGGGCGGCCCGGATGGCCGTGCGCAGAAGGCTCAGGGCGAGGACGGCCGCCACCAGCACCACCGTGATCCGGCGCGCTTCGGGGGTCAGGGCGGGCAGGGAGACCAGGCCGGGCAGGGACAACAGCACCCAGGTGACGCCGGCCAGGGCGGCCGGCGGCGCCAGCTCCAGGCCCGCCCGGCCGGCGGCGTTGCGCGCCCGCTCCCACGGCCGCAGGGTGCGCCACGGCGACCCCAGGTGCCGGCGCCACGGCAGGAGCAGGCGGGCCAGGAGGGCGTAGGCGACGATGCCGCCGGCGAGCGCCAGGAGCACGCCCCC
>CAJXLG010000049.1 GCA_913055885.1 uncultured Rhodospirillales bacterium | reverse complement strand
GCCATGCCCTCAGGCATGGCCTCGATGTTTCGAGGGTACGCCCTGACGGGCGTACCACCTCAACATGACGAGACGACATCCCAACGCGGTGGTTGCTCATCCCAAAACGTTGGGGAAAGTCCTCACATGCCCCCGGTGGCCATCTTCGCCACCATCTTGTAGGGCACGACGCGGCCGCCGTGTTCCTGTGCGTAATCGCGCGCCTTTTCGCGGTCCCTGAAGGGGATGAAGGCGGGCTGGCGGGTGCCCCCCTTCCTGCCGGTGCGCACCACGTAGTGCGCCTTCTTCGCCCGCACCCAGGCCCGCGGCGCGTCCCAGCCGCCGGCGCCGCCCATGTCGCTGACGTAGCCGCCCAGCACCGGGGCCGGCCTGGCCGGGCCGGCGAGGTAGGCAATGGCGTCGCGGGCCGTGAGGAACCACAGGGGCTTGTCGCGCCCCTCCAGGAACACCTGCCCCATGGGCCCGCCGTGCTCGGCGAGCAGCATGGCCGTGCGGTGGCCCGTGGCGCCCTGCGGCGGGTCGGCGGGCGGCGGCGGCTTGGCCGGCCCCCCGTCGCCGCATGCCGCCAGCGCCAGGCCCGTCAGGATCACCGCCGTGTAGCCGCCCGTTCGCATGGCATGCTTCCCGAAAGATTTCCATCGTCACGCTGCGACCGCTGCCCGGTGCGCGCCTTGATGCCGATCAAGGGCCCGGCCGTCAGTCGGTAACCTCCCGCAGCCGCTGGCGCACCAGGGCCTCGCGGGCCGCGGCGTGGGCCATGAGGCGCTGCCCCTCGTCCAGGACGCCCTGGTCGCGGGTGGCTTCCACCACGCGGTCGTACAGGTCGAAGACCTCGAAGGCGGCCGCCGCCTCCAGGCGCAGGAGGGCGCCCACGTCCGTCACCTGGCCGGGCGCGCCCACGCCGAGCCGGGGCAGTTCCGGCACCGCGCCGGCGCCGGCCTCCGCCTCGGCGGCGCGCAGGGTGGTCACCATGCTGCGTTCGCGCGTCTCCGTTTCGGCCAGGACGGCGATGGTGTCGGGGTCGGCGGTGGCCGGGCCCGCCACCTGCTGGCTCCGGTGGCGCTCGGCGGCGGCCCGTTCCAGGGCGATGGCCGTGCTGATGAGTTCCGCCGGGCCCGTGACGTGCCCGGCGGCCAGGGGCACGGGCAGGCCGCCGCGGTCCTCGCGCTCGTTGCGCGCCGCCCGCCGCCGGGCCAGGCGCAGCCGCACCACGTGGTCCGCCTCTTCCCGGGCCAGGGCTTCCGCCTGGGCGGCGGTCTCGCGGTCGGGGGCCGAGGCGGCCAGGCTGACGAAGGCGCGCACCGTGCGCTCCTCGTTCTCCACGGCGTCATCCAGCGCCCGCCACGGCGTGATGCCCTCGGGGCCGCCGTCGTCCGATACCTGGGGCTCGGTGGGGGCTTCCGGCGGCGGTTCGGGCGTTTCCGCCGGCGCCGCGCCCGGTTCGGGCACGCGCCGGAGATGGTCGCGCTCGCTGGCGGCCAGGTCGTGAAACAGTTGTGCCACCCCTTCGTTGCCGGCGGCTTCCGCCATGGCCGCCAGGCTCTCGTAGCGCCGCGCGGCGTCGGCCTCCACCTGCCGGGCATAGGCCAGCAGGGCGTCCCGCGAGTGGATGGGTGGCGGGTCAATGGGCATGGCCGAAGCTCCTGTTTTCCCGGGCCTGCGGCCCGATCTTCACCGATCCGTCACGTTTGGCGCCTTGATCGGCGTCAAGGTCGGCGCCGACCATCGGGCGCCAGGGTGGCCCCACGGCGGCAGAGGAACAAGGGGCATGTACGCCAGTTTCCGTTCTTTCGTATCAAGTCCGCTCGTTCGGGCCCCCTTGATGGCGGCGCTGCTGGTGCTGATGATGGCGCTGCCGGCCGTGGCGGCCCAGTCGCAGCAGGCCCGGCTTGCCGGCACCTTCGAGCCCGGCGCCGTCTTTCCGGGCGCCGACCGCTTTTCCGACATCAAGGGCGAGCCGCCGGCGCGCACGGCCTTCAAGGACGGCGAGCCGGTGGGCTATGTCTTCGTCAATACCGACGTGGCCAGTGCCATCGGCTATTCCGGCAAGCCCATCCATGTCGCCGTGGGGGTGCGCAAGGACGGCACCATCACGGGGACGAAGCTCCTGGAGCACCACGAGCCCATCGTCCTCATCGGCATCCCCGAGAAGCGCATCCGGGCGTTCCTGGACCACTACGAGGGGCGCAACGTCAACAGGATGGCCGAGGCCGGCGGCCAGGGCGCCAGCGTGGACATCATCACCGGGGCCACGGTGACGGTGCGCGTCATCGACGCCAGCATCACGGGCACGGCCGTCAAGCTGCTGCGCCGGCGCAGCGGCAAGGGGGCGACCGAAACGGGGCCCAGGCGTGTCATCGACACGGCGCTCCGGGGCACCACCTCGTGGCAGAACCTGCGCGACAACAAGGCCGTCCGCCGCCTGCACCTCACCTACGGCGAAGTGGACAAGGCGTTCGAGAAGGCGGGCAAGGACAGGGCGCGCCGCCGCCGTCACCGGCGCGGCCGCGAAAAGCACGACAGGAAAGAAACCCTCATCGACCTCTACGTCGCCCAGGTCTCGGTGCCCATGGTGGGCCGGAGCCTCCTGGGCGCGGCCGAGTACGAGAACCTCAGGAAGCGCCTGGACGACGGGCAGCAGGCCATCCTGGTGGTGGCCAACGGACCGTACTCCTTCAAGGGCTCCGGCTACGTGCGGGGCGGCATTTTCGACCGCATCCAGGTGCTCCAGGGTCCGGGCACCATCCGTTTCCGCGATGTCCACCACAAGCGGCTGCGCCGCGTCGCCGCCAGGGGCGCGCCCGATTTCGACAACGTGGATGTTTTCGAGATCCCGGAAAACGTGGATTTCGACGCCACCGCGCCGTGGCGCTTCCAGCTCCTGGTGCAGCGCGCCATCGGCCCCACCAAGAAGACCTTCATCACCTTCGACCGCGAGTACCGGGTGCCTGATCCCTACGTGAAAACCATCGCGCGGGAAAAACCGGACGAGGCCGGCAAGGCCGCCGCGGCCGCGGCCGGTGGCGGCGACGGCGGCGGCGGCGGGCAGAAAACCGGGCCGCAAAGCCTGACGAAGGCCGTCACGGGGATCTTCGCCGGGGGCGGCGACAAGCCCCTGTGGCAGCGGCTGTGGCAGAACCGGCTGCCGGCCATCGGCGCCACCCTGGCCGTCATCGCGGTGGTCACGGCCGCCTTCTTCCTGCAGGACCAGCTCGTGCGCCGGCCGCGCCTCTACCGCTGGGGCCGGCGGGCCGTGCTCGCCTTCGTCCTGGTCTATCTCGGCTGGATGGCGAGCGCCCAGCTTTCCGTGGTGAACATCTTCACCTTCGTGAACAGCCTCATGGGCACCTTCTCGTGGAACCAGTTCCTGCGCGATCCGCTGATGTTCCTGCTGTGGTTCTCGGTGGCGGCGGCGCTTCTGTTCTGGGGGCGTGGTGCCTACTGTGGCTGGCTGTGCCCCTTCGGCGCCCTGCAGGAGCTGCTGCACGAGATCGCGCGCCGCCTGCGCATTCCGCAGATCACCCTGCCGTGGGGCCTGCACGAACGGCTGTGGGCGCTCAAGTACCTGATCTTCCTGGGACTGTTCGCCGTGTCCCTCTATTCCGTGGGACAGGCGGAGCGCCTGGCCGAGGTGGAGCCCTTCAAGACGGCCATCATCCTGGGCTTCGACCGGGCCTGGCCGTTCGTCCTGTACGCCGTGGCGCTGCTCGTCGCGGGGCTGTTCATCAACCGTTTCTTCTGCCGCTACCTGTGCCCGCTGGGCGCGGGGCTCGCCATCCCGGCGCGGCTGGCCATGTTCGACTGGCTCAAGCGGTGGCCGGAGTGCGGCCGGCCATGCCAGCGCTGCGGCGACGACTGCCCGGTGGGCGCCATCCACCCGTCGGGGCACATCAACCCCAACGAGTGCATCCAGTGCTTCAACTGCCAGGAGCTTTATTACGACGAACACCGCTGCCCGCACATGATCCAGCAGCGGCTGAAACGCGAGCGCCGGGAACAACGGCGTTCCGGCGCCGCGCCTGCCGGGAGCCCTGCCCATGAGCAGCCGGCGGGGGCGCACGGGGCGGGGACGGGGGACGACCCCGCCCGAGAGGCCTGAAGACCATACGGAGGCTACCATGAGCGAGGATCAAAAGACCTGCATGTCGCGTCGCGCCCTCCTGGGCGGTGCCGGCAAGGCGGCCGTCGCGGCGGGGGCCATCGGGGCCGCCGGTGGCGCGGCGTTCCTGGGCCGCATCGACGGCCGCGGCGCGGCGGGCATCGACAGCGCCCGGGCGGCGGAGAACAGCGCCGCCGTGCCGCCGGGGCACCTGGACACCTACTACGCCTTCTATTCCGGCGGCCAGTCGGGCGAGGTGCGCCTCGTCGGCCTGCCGTCGGCGCGCGAACTGGTGCGCATCCCCGTGTTCAACTTCGATTCCGCCACCGGCTGGGGCATCACCAACGAGAGCCGCAAGGTGCTGCGCGAGGGCCTGCCCGACGAGCTGAAGGAGCGCCTGGCGGACAAGTATTCCACCGGCGTGTGGCTCAACGGCGACACCCACCACCCGCACCTCTCCTTCGAGGACGGCACCTACGACGGCCGCTACGCCTTCATCAACGACAAGGCCAACAGCCGCGTGGCCCGCATCCGGCTGGACGTGATGAAGACGGACAAGATGACCTTCATCCCCAACGGCCTGGCCGTGCACGGCATGCGGCCGCAGAAGTACCCGCGCACGGGCTACGTCTTCTGCAACCTGGAGCACCGCATCCCGTGGCCCAACGACGGGCGGAACCTGGACAATCCGGAGAAGTACCGCACCATCATGACCGCCATCGACGGCGACACCATGGAGATCGCCTGGCAGGTCGAGGTGGACGGCAACCTGGACAACCTGGACTGTGACTACCAGGGCAAGTACGCCTTCTCCACCTGCTACAACGGCGAGGAGGCCGTCACCCTCGACGGCATGACCGCCAACGAGCAGGACTGGGCCGTGATCTTCGACATCAAGGCCATCGAGAAGGCCGTGGAGAACGGCGACTACAAGGAGGAAGCGGGCATCCCGGTGATCGACGGCACCCACGGCTCCAGGTACACCGTCTACGTGCCCGTCTCCAACGGCCCGCACGGCATCAACACGGCCCCCGACAAAAAGCACGTTTCCGTCAACGGCAAGCTTTCGCCCACGGTGACGGTCCTCGACGTGCGCGAGTTCGACAAGGCCTTCCGGGGCGAGATCGAGCCGCGCGACGTGGTGGTGGCCGAGCCGGAGCTGGGCCTGGGGCCGCTGCACACGGCCTACGACGGCCGCGGCAACGCCTACACCACCCTGTTCATCGACAGCCAGATGGCCAAGTGGAACATCGAGGACGCCCGGCGGGCCTATGCCGGCGAGGACGTCAATCCCATCATGGAAAAGATCGACGTCCACTATCAGCCGGGCCACAACCACACCAGCATGGGCGAGACCAAGGAGGCCGACGGCCAGTGGCTCCTGTCCCTCAACAAGTTCTCCAAGGACCGGTTCCTCAACGCCGGCCCGCTCAAGCCGGAGAACGACCAGCTCATCGACATCTCCGGCGGGGGCATGGAGCTGGTGCACGACGGGCCCACCTTCTCCGAGCCCCACGACGTGGCCATCGTGAAGGCCTCCATCGTCAACCCGGCCCACCGCTGGTCGCGTGACGACCCCTACTTCGCCGACGCCGTCAAGCAGGCGGAGGCCGACGGCGTGGACCTCAAGAACGACACCAAGGTCGTGCGCGACGGCAACAAGGTGCGCGTCTACATGTGGTCCCAGGCGCCCAACTACGGCCTGACGGAGTTCCGGGTGAAGAAGGGCGACGAGGTCACCGTGTTCGTCACCAACCGGGACGACATCCAGGACCTCACCCACGGCTTCACCCTGGAGAACCACGGCATCGCCATGGAGGTCGGGCCGCAGCAGACCTCGTCCGTGACCTTCACGGCGGACCGGCCGGGCGTCTACTGGTACTATTGCCAGTGGTTCTGCCACGCCCTGCACATGGAGATGCGCGGGCGCATGCTCGTGGAGGCCTGATGCACCGGACGTACCGGACGGGGGCGCGCGCCGCCCCCGTCCACTTCCTTATCGCCAGTGTGGCCCGTCGTGTTTCGGGGCTCTTTCCCTCGGAAAAAGCACCTCAGCATGACGGGATAAACAGACGTCGTCTTGAGGTGCTCCGCCGAAGGCGGAGCCTCGATGCTTCGAGGCTTTTTCCCTCGGAAAAAGCACCTCAGCATGACGGGATGAACAAACGTCGTCTTGAGGTGCCGCGCCTTTGGCGCGGCCTCGAAAGGCGACGCGCCCTCGCCGCCGGCCTCCTCGCCCTCGCCGCCACGCCCGCCGCGGCCGAACCGGTGGTGACCGTGGCGCCCGGCGTCAACGCCCTGGGCGCCGCCCTGGCGCGGGCGCCGGAAGGCGCCACCGTGCGCCTGGACCCCGGCACCTATCGCGGCAACGTCACCCTGGCCCGGACGGTTCGCCTCGTGGGGCCGCCGCCGGGGGAGGGCCGCGCCGTGGTGGACGCCGGCGGCACCGGCGACGGCCTGGTCGTGGACGCGCCGAACTGCCTGGTGCGCGGGCTCACCGTCACCGGCTCCGGGGCCGACCTGAACACCGAGGATTCCGGCATTTTCCTGACGAAGCGGGCGGACCGGTCGCACATCCGCCGCAACCGGATCGTGGACAACCTCATCGGCGTCTACCTCAAGGGACCGCGCCACGCCATCGTGGCGGACAACCTCATCCGCGGCCGCCGCTACGATCACATGAACGAGCGCGGCAACGGCGTGCAGGTGTGGAACGCGCCGGGCTCCGTGGTGATGCACAACGATATCCGATGGGGCCGCGACGGCATCTTCACCACCTCCAGCGACTATAACGCCTTCTACAACAACCGTCTCCGCGACCTGCGCTACGGTGTCCACTACATGTACACCAACCGGTCGCACATCATCGCCAACATTTCGCGCGGGAATCACGCCGGCTACGCCCTGATGTATTCCAAGCACCTGCACGCCCACCGGAATCTGTCGGTGAACGACCGCGACCACGGGCTGATGTTCAATTTCGCCAACAGCTCCACCGTGGTGGGCAACATCGTGCGCGACGGCGAGGAGAAATGCGCCTTCTTCTATAATTCCAACAAGAACGTTCTGAAGGGCAACCGGCTGAAGGGCTGCGCCATCGGCATCCACTTCACCGCCGGCTCGGCGCGCAACGAGATCTCCGCCAACGCCCTCGTCAACAACCGCACCCAGGTGAAATACGTGGGCACGCGCTGGCTGGACTGGTCGAAGGACGGGCGCGGCAACTACTGGTCGGACCATGCCTCCTTCGACCTGGACGGGGACGGCATCGCCGACACGGCCTACCGGCCCAACGACCGGGTGGACCACATCCTGTGGAAGCATCCGCTGGCCAAGCTGTTGATCTCCAGCCCCGGCGTGCAGGTCCTGCGCGCCGCCCAGCGCCGCTTCCCCAACGTGACGCCGGGCGGCGTGGTGGACACGGCGCCGCTGGCGGCGCCGCCGGCCGTGTATCCGCCCCACTGGACCCCCGTGGACGCGGGAGGGCGCAAGTCATGAATGATGCCGCCGCCACCATCGAGACGCACGGCCTCGCCAAGACCTACGGCGCCACGCCGGCCCTCGCCGGCCTGGACCTCGCCGTGCGGCCGGGCGAGACCCTGGCGCTGCTGGGCCACAACGGTGCCGGCAAGACCACCCTGATGCGGCTGCTGCTGGGCATCGCGCGGCCCAGCGGCGGGACGGTCCGGGTGCTGGGCCACACGCCGGGCGACAACCGGGCCGGCCGGCGGCTGCGCCGGCACGTGGGCTTCCTGCCCGAGAACGTCGCCTTCCAGGAAGCGCGCACCGGGCGCGAGACCCTGCACTACCTGGCGCGGCTCAAGGGGGACCGGCCGCGCGCCAACGACGCCCTGCTGGAACGCGTGGGCCTGCACGAGGCGGCGGACCAGCCCGTGCGCACCTATTCCAAGGGCATGCGCCAGCGCCTGGGGCTGGCCCAGGCCCTGGTCGGCAACCCCCGGCTCCTGCTCCTGGACGAGCCCACCAGCGGCCTCGACCCCATGCTGCGCCAGCATTTCTATCAGGAGGTGGAGACCCTGCGGCGGGCCGGGGTGAGCGTGGTGCTGTGCTCGCACGTCCTGACGGAGCTGGAGGCGCGCACGGACCGCGTCGCCATCCTCAACCGGGGGCACCTCACCGCCTGGGACACCCTGGACGGCCTGCGCCGGCGCGCCGCCCTGCCGGTGCGCTTCCGGGTGGCCCACGACGGCGGCCTCCGGCCGGAGGCGGCCGACCTGCCGGCGGCCTGCCGGGTGAGCGGGCAGGACGGCAACACCATCTGGCTGGCCGCGCCGCCGGACGCCAAGATGGCGGTGCTCCGGGCCGTGTCGGGGCACGACGGCGTGGCGGACGTGGATGTGCTGCCCGCCACCCTGGACGATGTCTACGCCCATTTCGGCGGCGGGGACGCCGTCGCGGACGCGGAGGAGGCGGCATGAACGCGGTCGGTGTCATTGCCTGGCAGGAACTCAAGGACGGCTTCCGCAACCGCTGGGTGGCCGCGGCCACGGCCCTCCTGGCCGGGCTGGCCCTGGTGCTCTCCCTGGTGGGCACGGCGCCCGCCGGCGGCACGGACGTGGACCCCCTGGCCGTCGCCGTGGTGAGCCTGTCCAGCCTGGGCAACTATCTCATCCCCCTCATCGCCCTGATGCTGACCTACGACGCCGTGGTGGGCGAGCAGGAACGGGGGACCCTGCTGCTGCTCCTGGCCCACCCCGTGGGGCGCGGCCATCTGCTCGCCGGCAAGCTCCTGGGCGGCGGCGCCATCCTGGCCATCGCCATCGGCGTGGGCTTCGGCCTGGCCGGCGCGGCGGCCGCCGCCGGCGGGACCATTCCCGCCGCGAGCTGGGGCGCCCTGGGCCGTCTGGCGGGGTCGGGCCTGCTCCTGGGGCTGGCCTTCCTGGCCGTGGGGCTGCTCGTCTCCACGGCCGTGCGCCAGGTGGCGACGGCGGCCGGCGTGGCCGTGGTGGTGTGGCTCTTCCTGGTGGTGCTCTACGACATGGCGGCGCTCGGGGCGCTCGCCGCCGGGGCGGGGGAGGTGCTGCCGCGCGGCGTGGTGAGCGCCTTCCTGGTGCTCAACCCGGCGGACGCCTTCCGGCTGTTCAACCTGGCCGGCGTCGAGGGGGCCGGCGCCCTGTCGGGGCTGGCCGGGGTGCAGGAGACCCTCGGCGTTCCCCGGTCCACCCTTCTGGCCGTGCTGGCGGCATGGGTGGTGGTGCCCCTGGCCGCCGCCGGATGGCTGCTGCGCCGCCGGGAAGCGTGAAGGGGGAGGCATGTTGGTGGCTGTCGTAACCGCGTCCTTCGAGGCTCCGCCTACGGCGGAGCACCTCAGGACGACGCCCTTCGAGGCTCCGCCTACGGCGGAGCACCTCAGGACGACGTCCTTCGAGGCCGCGCCGGAGGCGCGGCACCTCAGGACGACGTCCTTCGAGGCCGCGCCGGAGGCGCGGCACCTCAGGACGACGTCCTTTCAAGCTCTGCCCGCGATGGAGCGCCTCACGACGCCGTGTTCCGATGCCGTCGTCTTGAGGTGGCGCGCCTTCGGCGCGCCCTCGAAAGACGACGGCGCGATTCAACGCCT
This sequence comes from uncultured Rhodospirillales bacterium, assembly GCA_913055885.1. Classification (GTDB taxonomy): domain Bacteria; phylum Pseudomonadota; class Alphaproteobacteria; order Rhodospirillales; family CAJXLG01; genus CAJXLG01. The sequence goes on along the minus strand of CAJXLG010000049.1, from coordinate 4,690 downwards.
GCCCTGATCGAGGTTCGCCATGCCCAAGCTGTCCCGCCGCCGTTTCCTCACCGTGGCCGCCGCCGCGCCCGCCGCGGCCGTGGCCGGCGGCGCCGCGCGCGCCGGTGCCGACACGCCCGTGTGGACGTGGCACGGCACCGCCCTGGGCGCCGCGGCCGAGATCCGGCTCGCCCATCCCGACCGCGCGGAAGCCGAGGACGCCCTGCGCGCCGCGCGCGACGAGATCCGGCGGCTTGAGGGGATTCTCTCCCTCTACCGGCCGGACTCGGCCCTGGTGGCCCTCAACGACGCGGGGGGGCTGGACGCGCCGCCCGCCGAGCTTCAGGGCGTGGTGGCGCGGGCGCTGGCGGTGGCCGACGCCGCCGGCGGTGCCTTCGATCCCACCGTGCAGCCCCTGTGGCGCCTCTATGCCGAAAGCTTCCGCGCCGCCGCCCGGCCGCCGTCGTCGGCGGAGCGCGCGGCGGCCCTGGAAAAGGTGGACCACCGCGCCGTCCGCCAGGGGGGCGGCCGGCTTGCCCTGGAAACGCCCGGGGCGGCGCTGACCCTCAACGGCATCGCCCAGGGCACCGTCACGGACCGCGTGGCGGCGCTGTTGCGCGGGCGCGGCTTCGCCGATGTGCTCCTGGACCTGGGGGAGGCGCGTGGCGCGGGGAATCATCCAGCGGGCCGGCCGTGGCGCGCGGCGCTGCCCGACGGCGGGCCGGCCATCGACCTGAGGGATCGGGCGCTCGCCACCTCGGCGCCGGGGGGCTCGCCCTTCTCGGCGGACGGCCGCTGGCACCACCTGCTGGATCCGCGCACGGGGCTTCCGGCGGCGGCCGCGCGGCCCACCAGCGTCCTGGCCGATCGCGCCGAGACGGCCGACGCCGCCTCCACCGCCCTGGCCGTATCGGGCCCGGAGGGGGCGGAGGACCTGCTGGCGGCGCTGGGCGCCCGCGCCGCGTGGCAGCGGGGGGCGGACGGCTGGCACCGGGTGGCGTAGGCGGCGCCATGCCCCTACATGGCGGGGCGTGACCAACACAGCGCCCGGGGAAACGCCATGACGCCATCCCGCCCCCTTGCCGAGCGCCTGGCCGACGGGCCGGTGCTGTGCGCCGGCGGCTATCTGTTCGAGCTGGAACGCCGCGGCTACCTCCAGGCCGGCAGCTTCGTCCCGGAAACGGTGCTGGAGCACCCCGAACAGGTGTACCAGCTTCACGTGGATTTCCTGCGCGCCGGTTCGGACGTGGTGGAGGCCTTCACCTACAACGGCCACCGGGAAAAGCTGCGTGTGGTGGGCAAGGCGGACCTGCTGGAACCCCTGAACCGGCAGGCGCTGGACCTGGCCCGCCGCGCCGCCGACGACATGGCGGACCCCCTGGGCGAGCGGCCGCTGGTGTGCGGCAACATCTCCAACACCAACATCTACGATCCCGCCGACCCGGCCACGGCGCGCCAGGTGCGCGCCATGTACGAGGAAATGGTGGGCTGGGCCGCCGAGGCGGGCGTGGACTTCGTGCTGGGCGAGACCCTGTACTACCTGGAGGAGGCGCGCATCGCCACGGCCGTCATCCGCGAGGCCGGCCTGCCGGCGGTCATCACCCTGGGCGTCTTCGCCGAGGGCGGCCTGCGCGACGGCGTCGCGCCCGACGAGGCGGCGCGCGTGCTGGAGAACGACGGCGCCGCCGTGGTGGGCCTCAACTGCTTCCGGGGCCCCGACACCATGCTGCCCCACCTGGAACGCGTGCGCGCCGCCGTGGAGGGGCCCGTGGCGGCGCTGCCCGTGCCCTACCGCACGACGCCCAACGAGCCCACCTTCTTCAACATGCACGACCACGCCTGTTCGGTGCATCTGCCCCAGGGCGGGCAGACCTTCCCCACGGCCCTGGACCCGTTCCACGCCAACCGCTACGAGGTGGCCGATTTCGCCAGGCGGGCACACGAAATGGGGGCCGGTTTCATCGGGCTGTGCTGCGGCAACAATCCGGCCTTCATGCGCCAGCTCGCCATGGCCTTGGGCCGCACCCCGCCCGCCGCGCGCTTCGCCCCGGACATGAGCAAGCACTTCCTGTTCGGCAGCGATCCGGCGCTGGCCCGCCACAACCTGGATTACGGCGACCGGGCGTGAGCCCGCCCTTGCGGCCGCCGGCCCAGGGCGCCTACCGTCCGGCGCCATGAGCTTCGACGCCTTCTTCGCCCCGACCCTGCCCAACGCGGCGGGCTGGGTGGCCCTGGGCCTTTTGGGGCTGTCCTTCCAGATGCGGCGGCGCGAGGGGGTGGGCCTGGTGCTGGCCGGGGCGTCGCTCATGTTCGCCCTGCACTACGCCGGCAAGGGCGCCTTTCCGGGCACGGTGGTGGCGCTCACCGTCACCGGCACCAGCCTGGCCGGCGCCTACGCCGGGCGGTTCCCCGTTCTGCGGCTGGCCAAGTACGTCGCCCTGCCCGTCCTGTGGGGGGTCTCGGCCCTGGTGTGGACGGGCCCCGTGGATGTCCTGCCGGCCCTCGGCGTCACCCTGGAGGTGCTGGGCATGACGCAGCGCCGGCTCATCGTCATGCGGGCGGGGTTCGCCGCGTCGCAGTTCCTGTGGGTGGGGTTCAACCTCGCCGTGGGCTCGGGGCCCGGGCTGCTCGCCAACGCCATCGTTTTCACCTCCAGCGTGACGGGCATCGTGCGGCACCACGTGCTGCCCCGGCGGACGCGGCCGGCGCAGGGGGACGGATCGGGCGCATCGGCCACTTGAACACCCGCGTTCCCGGCCCCATAATCGCCCCTTCGCCACAGCGCGCGAGGAGGGGATGATGCGCCTGGCAGCCGTCCTGACGGTCGGGGTGGTGGTGTTCGCCGCCGGGGCCGCCGGCGCCGCCGACGCGCCGGCGCCGCGCCACGGCATCGCCATGCACGGCGAGCCCGCGTACGGGCCGGATTTCGAGCACTTCGCCTACGTCAATCCCGACGCCCCGCAGGGCGGCACCCTGCGGCGCGGCGCCACGGGGACCTTCGACACGGTCAATCCCTATACCGTCAAGGGGCAGGCGGCCCGGGGGGCGGACCTGCCCTTCGCCACCCTGATGGTGAAGAGCGCCGACGAGCCCTTCTCCGAATACGGCTATCTGGCCGAGACCATCCGCGTCCCCGAGGACCGCTCATGGGTGGAATTCACCCTGCGCGCGGATGCCCGCTTCCACGACGGCGAACCCGTGACCGCCTCCGACGTGGTCTTCTCCCTGCGCACATTGAAGGCGAAGGGCCACCCCTTCTACCGAATGTATTACAAGAACGTGGAAAAGGTGAAGGCGCTGGACGAGCGCACCGTGCGCTTCACCTTTACGGAGGGGACCAACCGCGAGCTTCCCCTCATCGTCGGCCAGATGCCCGTGCTGCCCGAGCACGCCTTCAGGGACCGGGATTTCAAGAAGACCACCCTGGAACCCATCCCCGGCGCCGGGCCGTACCGCATCAAGAAGCTGGAACAGGGGCGTTACATCGTCTACGAGAAGGTGGACGACTGGTGGGGCGCCGACCTGCCGGTGACGCGCGGCCGGTTCAACTTCGGAACCCTGCGCTGGGACTACTACCGCGACAGCACCGTGGCCCTGGAGGCCTTCAAGGCGCACGAATACGACCTGCGCCGCGAGAACCAGGCCAAGAAGTGGGCCACCGCCTACGACACGGCGGCCGCCGAGGCGGGGCGGCTGGTCACGGCGGAGATCCCGCACAAGCGGCCCACCGGCATGCAGGGCTTCGTCTTCAACCTGCGCCGGCCCATGTTCCGGGACCGCAGGGTGCGCCGGGCGCTCACCCACGCCTTCAATTTCGCGTGGACGAACGAGACCCTGTTCCACGGCCAGTATACGCGCACGGAAAGCTATTTTTCCAACTCGGACTTGGCCGCCAGGGGCCTGCCGGACGGGCGCGAGCTGGAAATCCTGAAACAATACAAGGGTGACCTGCCGCCCGCCGTGTTCAACGAGCGCTTCGACCCGCCCGAGGGCGACGCCGACGGCCACGACCGCGAGGACCTGCGGCAGGCCCTCAAGCTGTTGAAGGAGGCCGGCTACGCCTTCCGGGACGGGGCCCTCGTCAACAAGGAAACGGGCGCGCCCTTCAGCTTCGACATCCTGCTCAACGCCGCCGCCGGCGCCGCCTGGGAGCGCATCACGCTGCCCTTCGTCAAGAACCTGAAGCGCCTGGGCATCGACGCCGAGGTGCGCACGGTGGAGGCCAGCCAGTACGCCAACCGGGTGGACAATTTCGAGTTCGACATGATCGTCCAGGTCTTCCCGCAGTCGCGCTCGCCGGGCAACGAGCAGCGCAGCTTCTGGCACTCGAAGGCGGCGCGGACCAAGGGCAGCCGCAACGTCGCGGGCATCCGGTCCGACGTGGTGGACGACCTGGTGTCACGCGTCATCACGGCGGAAAGCCGCGCCGGGCTGGTGGCCGCCTCGCGCGCCCTGGACCGGGTGCTGCTGTGGGGCTACTACGTCATTCCGCACTGGCACATCACCTACGACCGCATCGCGTACTGGAACAAATTCGGGCGGCCGGACGATCCGCCCGAAGCGGGGGCGCAGATCCTGAACTGGTGGGTCAAGGCCGACAAGCGGGATGGCTGAAGGTACCACGGAGACACCAACGCGGGGCGTCATGCTGAGGTGCTTTTTCCGAGGGAAAAAGCCTCGAAGCATCGAGGCTCCGTCTTCGGCGGAGCCC
>CAJXLG010000048.1 GCA_913055885.1 uncultured Rhodospirillales bacterium | reverse complement strand
GGCGGCTGCGGCCGACGGCCGCCGCCCGCCGGACGCGGGCCGGCCGCGACGCGGCCCCCGACACCGACCTGCGCCGGGCGGAGGCGGTCCTGGCACGGGCCGGCCACCGGCGGCCGCCGGGGCGGCCCCTGGGCGTCTGGCTGCACGACCTGCATGCCGCGGGGACGGCGGACGTGGCCGACCTGCTGCCCCTGGTGCCGCTGCACAACCGGGTGCGCTTCGGGCCCGCCGACGACGCCGAGCGCCGGCGGCTGGCGGAGGGGGTGGGGGCGTGGGTGCGCCGGTCGTGACGGCATCCGCGCGGCCCGGGCGTGGGGATCACCCCGCCGCCTGCAGCAACCGCACGGCCTCGCGGGCCAGGTGTTCCGGGTCCACGGGCTTGTGCAGCATCCGGCAGCCGGGCTGCCGGCCCAGGCTGTTGGTATCCTCGTCGGCCGTGTAGCCGGACATGTAGATGACCTTCAGGTCACTGCGCTCCTCCAGCATGACGCGCGCCAGATCGCGGCCGTCCAGGTGCGGCATGACCAGGTCCGTCACCAGCAGCCGGATGTCGTGCGACCATTCGCGGTGACGGTTGAGGGCCTCCACGCCGTCCGTCGCCGTGATGACGGTGAAGCCGCGCTCGGCGAGCGCCATGCGCGCCAGCTCGCGCACGGAATCCTCGTCCTCGGCCACCAGCACCGTGCCCAGGCCGCTGCCGTCGGGCACGCCCTCCTCCGCCGCCGCTTCCCCGGCCGCCTCGGCTTCCGGGACGGCCGGCAGGTACAGGGTGAAGGTGGTGCCCTCACCCGGGGTACTGGTGACGTCCACGGTGCCGTCCACCTGCACGGCGGTGCCGTAGACCATGGGCAGGCCCAGCCCCGTGCCGCTGCCCGGGTCCTTGGTGGTGTAGAAGGGCTCGAAGATGCGGTCCAGCTCGGCCGGGTCGATGCCCGAGCCCGTGTCCATCACCGAGATCACCCCCAGGCGGCCGTCCGGCAGGCCGGGGAAGCGGTCCTGGAGGGTGGCGGCGTCGGCGGAATCGATGACCAGGGTGATCTCGCCCCCCTCGGGCATGGCGTCGCGGCCGTTGATGGCGAGGTTCACCACGGCCTGGTTGAGCATGGCCGGGTCCACGCGCACGGCCACGGCGTCGTCGCGCACGTCCAGGGCGAGGGTGACGGTCTCCCCCAGCACCGGGCGCAGGAAGGTCTTCATCTCCACGGCCAGGTCGCCCAGGCGCACCGTCTGCACGCCCTCGCTGGCGCGGCGGCGGCTGAAGGTGAGGAGCTGCTGGGTGAGGCTGGCGGCGCGGTCGGCGGCCCCCGTGATCTGGCCCAGGCAGGTGCGCACGCGGTCGGGGTTCTCCGGGTCGCGCTCGGCCATGCGGGCGAAGCCGCCGATGGCCGTGAGCATGTTGTTGAACTCGTGGGCGATGCCGCCGGCGAGCTGGCCCACGGCCTCCATCTTCTGGGCGTGTTGCAGGGCCTGCTCCGCCTGCTTGCGGGCGGTGACGTCGTTGAGCACCACCAGCGCCACCATGCGCTCGTGGTGGCGGAAGGCGGTGACGCCCATCTCCACGGCGCGCGTCTCGCCCTCCACGGGCACCACCCGGCCCTCCAGGTCGCCGGCCGCCGCCGCCTCGCCCTTGAGGACGCCGCGCGCCAGGGTGGCGAGGCGTTCGTCCAGATGGTCGGCCAGCGCCCGCCCCAGGGCGGCGTCCGCGTCGGCGACGCCCAGGATGCGCGCCGTGGCGGCGTTGGCGAACTGGATGCGGTCGCCGTCCCACAGCACGATGCCGAAGGGGGCGAACTCCACCAGCTCGCGGAACTGCTGCTCGCTCTGTTTGAGGGCCGTTTCCGTGCGCACCCGCTCCAGCTCGGCGGCGGCGCGCGTGGCGAAGATGTGCAGCAGGGAAAGGGCCGTGTTGGCGTTGCCCAGCCGCCGCCGCGACATCACGGCCACCACGCCGAGGGGCTGATCGTTGCTGTCGTACAGGGCCTCGCCCAGGTAGCTCTCGGCGCCCAGGACGTGCAGGTCGCCGTCGTGCGGGAAGTGGCCCTGCACGTTCTCGGGCACCAGGCACACCCGGTCGGCCAGGACGCGGCTGCACGGCGTCTCCGAAAGAGCATAGGTGAAGTTGTCGCGGAAGCCGGAATCGTGGGTGACGGCCAGGGTGGTCACGGTGCCGTCGCCGTTCAGCTCGCCGACGAGCGCCATTTCCACGCCCAGGGCACGCGCCAGGCTGTCCACCAGGGAGCGGAAGAAGGCCGTGCCCGTGGTGCCGGAGACGGTGCGCGACACCTCCTCCAGGACGCTTTCGTAATGCTTGCGGGCGGTGATGTCCGTGTAGGTGGCCACCAGGCCGCCGCGCGGCAGCGGCCGGCGGAAGACGCTGAGCGCCCGCCCGCCGGACAGCCGCACCTCCGTCTCGCGCGCCTCCGTCTCGCCGTCGGCGGGGAACAGGCCCTCGCGCGTGCCCAGGCGCTCATGCTCCAGGCGGCGGAAGCGTTCCAGGGAGACGCCGGTGGTGGCGAGGCTCTGCGGCACGTCCAGAAGCTCGCGGAAGTTGGCGTTCCACGCCACCAGCCGGTCGTCCGTGTCGAACACGGCGAGCCCCTGGCTGATGTTCTCCAGCGTGGTGCGCAGAAGCGACGAGGTCTCGGCGAGCCGCTGCTCGTTCTCCTTGAGCTCCGTGATGTCCATGAGGACCTTGACGATGCCGCCGGCGCGCGTGGGGTGCTCGCTGATGCGATACCAGCGGCCGTTGGAAAGCTGCCGGTCCACGGGGTGGGTGTTGTCCAGGTGGCGCCAGCGCCGGCTCTCCACCCATTCGCCCAGGTCGTGCACGGCGTCGGCGGGCGTGGTGCGCCCGGCGGCGATGCGCAGGAGGTCCTCGAACCGGACGCCCGGCTCCAGGGCGTCGGCGAGGCCCGGATAGGCCTCGCGGTAGCGGGTGTTGCACACCACCAGCCGGTGGTCCTGGTCGAACAGCACGAACCCTTCGGAAAGGCTTTCCACGGCATCGAAAAGCTGATCGCGCATGTGGGTGACGGCATCCGCGGCATTCCGGGCCTCGCGTGCCATGCGGCCGCTGCGGTGCACGATGAGGGCCGCCAGCCCCGCCATCACCAGCATCACCCCGGCAATGGGCGGCAGGAAGCGCACCAGCAGGGTGTGTCCCGGCGCGCGCGGGGTCCACACCAGGTAGCCGGCCGTTCCGCCCGCCACGGTGGCCAGGGGCAGCACCACCTGGTCGCCGTCGGCGGGCGGCGCGCGGCGCCACTTGATGCCGTCGATGCCGGAACGCGCCGAGAGCACCGCGCGCTGGCCGGCATCCAGGTCGCGGCCCAGGATGAGGACGGTGTCGCTCTCCGCCATGCGCGCGGCGGCGGCGGTGAAGGGCGTGCCGCCGCGCTTCAGTATCCCGGCGGTGGCCGTTTCGCCCAGGGTGCGGGCGCGTTCCACCAGGGCCCCCACACCGCCCGACAGGGCGGCCGGCCCCTTGTCCGTGAGCCGGGCCACGGTGCGCCCGCCGTCGGGGCCCACGCGCGCGGCGGCGTCGATGGTGAAATTGCCCTGGCGGGCGGGGCCCAGCATGCGTTCCGCCCAGCCGCGGAAGGCGGCCGGCCCGGGGTCGTGGCGCTCGGCATACTCCTGGACCAGGCGGCGCAACTCGCCGCGACCGTTCTTGAGGGCCGTGCGCCCCATTTCCACGCTGTGGCGCGCGGCGGCCTGGTCCTGGTGGTGGGCCGCGGCGAGCAGCAGGCCCACCACGGCCAGCACCCCGAGTCCCAGGAACAGGGCCACCGGCAGCGTCAGATGCCGCCCGGGCGGGCGCGGGGGAGCGGGCGATGGAGGCGCCGTTTCCGCCATGAGCCGCCGCGTCCGCCCCTACACCGTGCCGCCCGGCTCGTCGCCCAGGCGGTTGCGCCAGACGAGGGGCATCTGGGCGATCATGAACAGGAAGGTGAGCAGGAAGAAGCCGAAGACCTTGAACACCACCCAGTAGTCCGTGGGCATGGTGCGCCAGACGAGTTCGTTGAGCCCCGCCAGGGCCAGGAAGAACACCGCGAAGCGCAGCGTCAGGCGCCGCCACACGGCGTCCGGCAGGGGCGGAAAGGCATGCCCCAGGACGAGGCGCAGGAGCGGCCGATCCACCACGAGGCCGCCCAGGAGCACGGCGGCGAACAGGACCTCGATGATGGTGGGCTTCATCTTGATGAAGGTGGCGTCGTTGAGCCACAGGGTGAGGCCGCCGAAGATCCCCACCACGGCCGCCGTGATCAGCGGCATCACGGGCACCCGGCCCTGCACCGCCAGCGCCAGCACCAGGGCCGCCCCCGTCGCCGCCATGAGGGCGGCCGTGGCGGTCATCAGGCCGCTCGCCACGTAGACGCCGAAAAACACGGCCAGCGGACCGTAGTCCAGGGCGGGGCGCAGCCACGCCGGCTGCGGCCGGGTGTCGGACATGGTGTTGCTTCCTCCCCGAATGGTTGCCGGCGCAGTGTAACGGGCGGCGGGACGGGAGTCACGGGCCCGTGTTGACCCGGCGTTGACAGGCGTGCGGAACCGGCATAGGAAGTTCACACGTCAAGGCTGCAAACGGGGGTGGAAGGTGAGATGCCGAAGCGTTCCTTCAATCCCAAACGACGGCTCGCCCCGGATCGACACCCGTACGCCGGCGGGGCATCCGGGGGCAACGGAAACGCGGACAAGTTCCAGTATACAGGCAGTCCACTGCACAAACGCACCCCGGGGGATTTCGCCCTGTCGCCACCGGCCGCGCCAAGGCCGGACAAGAGTCTGTGTGACGAGGCCGGCATCACGCGGCGTCAGGAAGCCCAGGACCTGTTGCGGGAAGGCGTACGGCGGGGTCTGGTAAGCCCGCACGAACCGGACAGTTTTCCGCAGAACGTATGGGCGGTAACGGAAGGTGGCGTTGCTCTCGAAGCGCAGCTTGAGAATCAAGAGCAGGGCACATATCATGGTTACCCGATGCCGATGCATGATCCGTTTCGCCACACGGTGGTGAAACAGTGGAATGGCGTGGCGTAATGCAACCGTTTCGAATCTGGTTCGAGGGAGCCGACCGGGAGGCCGGTACGGGCGCCATCCGCATGGAAGTGGCGCAACATACGGTTACCCGGCTGGAAAACCGGCTTGAAAATACCACGCGGGACGCGGTTCGTGCCGGCATCGATACCCTTGCCTTGTGGCTGGCCGCCAACTGGTGGCGCCTTCGCTGGGAACCGTCCGGGACGGGGCCCGACTGGGCCATGAGCCACTGCCTGGCCGCCGCCGGGGAGGGTTACGTCTGGCCGGACCTCACCCTGTGGAGCGACGGGGAGGCCATGTGGGCGCAGTGCGGGACGACGGACTGTGAAAGTGGCGAACCCGTCCGTTTTTTGACCGCCTTCTCGCCGACGCACTTTCCTGTCGAGGCCTTTGAAACGGGTGTGGACACCTTCATGGAAAAGGCGCTCGACTGTCTCCCCGGTGAGTGGGAGCGCACCCGCGCCATCCGCGAGATCTGGGAGGCCGTCAAGGCCGAACGGGAAGACCGGGAAGCCACGGCGCACCGCAAGCTGGAGGCCCTGTTGGGCCACGATCCGGACGAGGTTCCGGAAAACACCATGCGGGCGATGAAACAGGCCGTGGACGACTACGGACGGGGCGCAACCGCCGAATTGGCCGTGGCCGGGCGCACCGGGGCCGTGGAATATTTACAGGAACTGCGCGAGCGGGCCGGCGGACATGCCGTCCCGGCGCACATGGCGCACCTGGAAGCGGTTCGCCGCCAGCTTTCCACCGGGCGCGACGCCATGCGGCTGCCATGGCAGCGGGCCGAACACGCCGCCGGACTTGTGCGGTCGCATGAAAGCCTTGCCGGTGATCTCCTGGACGACAAAACGCTGGCGGGAATGGCCGGGGTGGGCCCGGATGTGCTCTCGGCCAAAGGGCGGGCGATCAAGGCCCCGTATTCGGTCGCTTTCAGAGACCCCGAGAACCCGGACCGTAATCGGGTTTTCCTCGGAAAAGCCCATTCAACACAAAGACGTTTTTACCTGGCCCGCCTCATCGGGGACTACCTGGACGGTCCGGCCGACGACCGCCTGCTTCCGGCCACGAACACCTATACGGCCCGTCAAAAATTTCAGCGGGCTTTCGCCCAGGAACTCCTCTGCCCGTTTGAGGCGCTGAAGGCTTTCCTGGCAGAGGAAACGGGCGTATCCGACCCGGATCTTCTCGCGGATTACGGCGATGAACTTCTCGACGAGGATGTCATTCAGGATGCGGCCGACCATTTTGCCGTGGGGGGGCGCTTAATAACCACCAAGCTGGTGAACAAGGGCATCCTCAGCCGGGATGTGCTGCCAGGGTGAGGCCCCGACTCGTGACGAACACGTGGTGCGAAGAACGCACCGCCTTCTCTTCCCTGCTCAAGGACAGCGAAAGCGGGCACCGGCGGGCATAGGCGGGCGGTCCCGTCATCCATCTCGTGCCCCACGCAGCGGTGCATGATACATTCGTCATATTGGCGTCGGGGGGCGCGCGCGCTAGGTTGCGCCGGCAATCGGCACGGCAGGGGAAGAGCATGAACGAAGCCACCGCCCGGGAGGAGCAGGGCGTCCAGCAGACCGCCGACGGCATCCCCGTATGCCAGAAGCCCGGCGATTTCTGGGCCATGCCGTCGCGCCGGCTCATCGCCCGGCTGTGCCGCGCCTTCCTGGACGAGTACCAGATCACCCCCACGGAGCTGCTGCACGACCCCAGGCGGCAGAAGAGCTTCGACGACACGGGCTCCCTGCGCCGCAAGGTTCTGGAGCGCGCCGCCCGCCTGCAGGCGCCCGAGGACGCCGCCGGGCGCACCAAGAAGCTGAACGACCTGGCGGACAAGGCGACGCACCTGACGCGCACGCGGCTGTCCGAGAATCCGCCCCCCACCTTCGACAACAGGCATTTCGCCGACCAGGTGAGCCGGACCCTGGGCGATTCGCCGGGGTTCGAGGCATGGTTCCAAGTGGATGCCGGGCTCACCACCCTCCTCCAGGACTGCACCCTGTACGCCGACCGGCTGGACCGGCTCCTCGCCCTGGTGGCGGACGCCCCCCGACAGCCCCGCCGACGAGGCGGCCGGCCGCATCATCGGCGAGATCCTGGCGGCGCCCAGCGTGCTCATGGAACTGGCCGACCGGCGGGAGCCCCTGCGCGACGTGCTGCTCACGGCCGTGGCCCTCTACCACCCGGACGAGGCCCTGCCCGACGCGGCGGCGCGGCGCGCCGTCTCCCTCAAGGCGTGGCTGGACACGCGCGAGGCGGAGGCGGCGCGCACCGGCCTGGGCGTGGGCATCCAGCTCCTCCTGGGCCAGGAGGAGCGCCTGGTGCCCTCGGGCGAGGGCGACCTCCTGGAGACCCAGGCCGTCATGGACGAGCTTCTCGCCATCGGCGACCTGGCCGGGCGCCTGCGCCGCGCCCGGGGCGGCTTCGTCGGCGGCCGGCGCACCGCCGACCTGCTGGAGCGCCGGGTGTCGCGGCTGGTGAGCGACGAGCGCCTGCAGGAGCTGGTGCGCGGCAAGAACTATTACCACAAGATCAAGGACCTGTTCGACCTGCAGCAGGCCGTTTTCGGCGAATCCAGCCGCCGCCAGGTGGACGACTACCTGCGCCAGCTCCTGGAAAGCCGCGAGTTGGGCAACCGGCTCCTGGATTCGGGCGACACCATGGCCGAAAAGCTCAAGGTCCTGGCCGACGTCCAGGGCATGGTGGACCGCTCGCAGTTTCCCCTGGACGAGCGCCAGGACCTCGCCCGGGAACTGGACAACATCCAGTACACCTACTGCCGCACGGAAAAGCTCTTCCAGCACACGGACAAGAACAACAAGAAGCGCTGCGACAAGACCGAGGGCGGCAATGCCGTCTTCGTTCTGGAACAACTGGCCGCCGGCCATTTCACGCGGGGCCAGTCGCGCGATGCCGCCCACGCCTACCTGGCCGCCGAGGCGCACCGGCCGCGCTTCTTCCGCGCCTACATGGCCGGGGCCAGCGAGGGCAGCGTCATCGCCGAGCGCATGAAGAGCCTGTCCGACAAGCTGCACGCCGCCGGCATCCCCTTCCCCGACCTCGCCAGCCTGCGCATCCTGCTGGTGGAGGACGAGGCCCCGGCGCGCGACTTCGCCGCCATGATCCTGCAGGAAATGGGCATCCAGACCATCGACACCGCCCAGGACGGGCGCGAGGGCCTGGACAGGTTCTCCGACAACGAGGACGCCTACGACCTCATCATCTGCGACTGGAAGATGCCGCGCATGGACGGCCTGGAACTCCTCAAGCAGGTGCGCAGCGTGCGGCCCAACGTGCCCTTCCTCATGGTGACGGTCATGGCGGAGATGAAATCCGTGCAGGAGGCCATCAACCACGACGTCACGGCCTACATCGCCAAGCCCTATCCGCCGGAGCAGCTGGAGGAGAAGGTGCTCACCCTGGTCGTGCGCGAGGCCGACCGGCGTGCCGGCATGCAGTCCGTGGCGTAGGCGCCTACCCGTCGCTGTCCGGCAGCCGCACGACGCGGAAGCCGATGGTCGGGGTCCCCCTTTCGGGCGGCTTGGCGGCCCGGGCCACGAGCGTCGTCGCCATGCGCGGCGAGCGCCACGAGCCGCCCCGGTAGACCCGCAGGTCGCAGTTGTCGCCCGTCCACGCCTCCGTGGCCACGGTGGGGGTCTCGCTGTAATCGTTGTGCGGGCAGTCGCGCACCCACTCGGCGACGTTGCCGATGACGTCCACCAGGCCCCAGCCGTTGGCCGTGAAGCGCCCCGCGGGCGCGGGACCGGCGTGGCCGTCGTCGCAGCCGAAGGGCTGTCCGGGATGGTCGGCCGCCTCCAGGGTGGCGTCGAAAACGTTGCCGTGGGCACAGGCGGCGTCGGGGCCGCCTTCCCAGGGCCATACGCCGTCGCTGCCGGCGCGCGCCATGTATTCCCACTGGGCTTCCGTGGGCAGGCGGTAGGTGCCGCCCGTGCGGTCCGACAGCCAGCGCGTGTAGGCCTTCGCCTGTTTCCAGGAAACCCGGGCGACGGGATGCTCCGCTCCGTCGCCGCCGCGCACCGGCTCCGGCACGGGCCCCTCGCAGCCGCCCGCCGCCACGCACGCCCGCCACTGGTCGCGCGTGACCTCCGACCGGCTGACGGCGAAGGGCGCCGGGACGCGCACCTGGTGGGCGGGGCGCTCGAAGGGGCCGCCCGGCTGGTCCTTGCGCGCGCCCATGGTGAAGCGGCCCGCCGGCACCACCACCATGGCCGGGCACTGCGGACAGTCGCGGAAGCGCTCGCCCGGCGCGGGCAGGCCGGGCGCCCTGGCGGGCGCCGTTTCCGCATCGGATGTCGCCGGCACGGCGGCATCGTCGGCCGTCGCCCCGGTGTCGCCGGCCATCTCCGGCGGCGCCGGAGGCTGGGGCGGCAGATCCGCCGTCGGCGTATCGGCCCGCTGCCCGTCGGACGCGGGCGCCTCCATGAGCTTCGGGGCCACCACCTTGTCCGGCGGCACCGGCGTATCCGGCTGAGGGGGCGCCGTGGCCCCCGGCGGACGCGGGCGGCGGCGCGGCCGGGGCGGCCCGGAGGGGGCCGGCGCCTCCGCCCCCTTCTTGAAGTCCGCGAGCAGCCCCTTCCAGATGTAGCCGGTGCGGCCGTCGCGCAGGGAAACGCGCACCCAGCCGGCCTCCGACAGCCGCCCGGTGACGGCGACGCGGGTGTCCTTGTCCAGGGTGGCGAGGCGGTCGCTGTCGGCGCGGGGCTCGGCGCGCACGTTGGCCCCCCGGGTGGTGCGCATGGTGCCCTCCACCGCCGTCACGTCCGCCGCCCGCACCGGGCCGGACACGAGCCCAAGACACACCGCGAAAAGGGCGGCCATCACGGCCCGAGCGCCCATCACCACCGTCTCCTGTCGCCACAACTGCCGGAAACGGTACAGGCGCCGCCCGGTACTGGCAACCGATCCCCCGCCAAACAGTCGGGCCCGGCCGGGACCGCGAAGGGGTCGGCGCCGGCGCGGCGCCCGTCAGGACGCCGCGGCCGCCAGCCGGGGCGGCTCCGCCGCCGCCGGGTCCGCCTGGTCGCGCAGCACCACCAGGCTGTCGGTGTCGAAGCCGTTGAAGCGCGTCCGCAGGGCGGTGGAATAGGCGCCCATGCTGTCGATGGCGATCCAGTCGCCCTCCTTGACGTCGGCGGGCAACAGGAAGGGGCCGGGCATGGTGTCCACCGAATCGCACGTCGGCCCGTACAGCCGGAACGACGCCTTGCGCCGCCCGACGCGGCCGCCCGGCCGGATCACCGCCATGGGGAAGCGCGGGCCCAGGAACTTCAGCTCCGACAGCCGGCCGAAGACGCCGTCGTTGATGAAGAGCGCGTGGTCGCGGCGCAGCTCCACCCGGCTGATGATGGTCACGCCGGGCGCCGCCAGGGCGCGGCCCGGCTCGCACTGCAGCCGGGTCTCCGGGCCGAATCCCGCCTTGCGCACGCCCTCGTTGATGGCCTCGATGTAGGCGCGCAGCCGGGGCTCCTCGTCGTAGCCGCCGGGCAGGCCGCCACCCACGTCCAGGACGTCCAGGGGCACCTTGGCCATGCGGGCGACGCGGCCCGCCGTCTCGATGGCGCGCGTGAAGGCCTCGGGGCGCTCGCACTGGCTGCCCACGTGGAAGGTGAGCCCCAGGCGCGCGCCGGTCCGCCGGCACCGGTTCAGAAGGCGCGCGGCCTCGCGCGGGCTGGCGCCGAACTTGCCCGACAGGTCGAGCATGGCCTGGCCGGCATCCACGGCAAGGCGCACCACCAGCATGAGGTCGTCGGCGTGGTCGGTGGCCTCCATGATCTTGGCCAGCTCGTCCCCGTGATCCAGGGCGAAAACCCGGACGCCGTGCTGATGATAGGCTTCCGCGATGGCCTCGCGCGACTTGACGGGGTGCATGAAGTGGCATTCGGCATCCGGGAAGGTATCCCGGATCATGCGCACCTCGTTCACGGAGGCGGTGTCGAAATGGCGCACGCCGGCGCCATGGAGCGCCCGCACCACGGGCGCCATGTCGTTGCACTTCACGGCATAGAGGACGTCGCCGGGAAACGCGTCGATCATGCGCGCGGCCGCCTCGCGGAGGCGGTCGGGATGGATACACACAACCGGATCGCGGGGAGACAGTTCGGCGACCACGTCCGCCGGAGACCCGTACCGCCAGAGCATGAGACCCTCCCTTGGCCAGCGTGGACCAACGAGACAGGCCCCCCAGCGGGCGCCAAGATGATGTCCAACGGGTGGACCGGCGTCCGGGGACCGTCTTGCACGATGGAAAGCCCCCTTGTAGGGGTCTTCGGGGGTATTGTAAAGGGTTGCGTTGGCCCGACGCCAACCCAACCGCACCCTTCCCTCGACCCCTGCACATGGGCGCCACCGCGCCACCCGCAAGGGCCGGCCCGGGAACGACATGACGGATGCGCGACACACACATGCCACTTGCACCGGGGCCACCATGACGCGCTCGACGGACGACACGCCAAACGACGACCGGGAAGAACGGCTCTCCCGGGCCCTGCGCGACAACCTGCGCCGCCGCAAGGCGCAGCGGCGGGCGCGGGCGAGCGAAAAGGGCTACACGGCCACGGAAACAACGGCCGACGACGCCGATGCCCGGGGGGACGACACCGAGGAATGACGGCCCCCAAGGCTGTGAAGGCCCGGTCGTGAAAGAGGGTTTGCGCCATGCCCCCCCATGTCCCGCATCGCCGACGTTGAGGTGGTGGGCCCGCACACCCTGGCCGTGACGCGGCAGGGCGATGGCCGCGACATCGTGGACATCATCGAGAGCTTTGGCCCCTTCGCGCCGCTGCGTGACCCCGAGGCCTTCGCCGAGGTGCGCCTGATGGGCTGGGGCGACGGCATCGAATGGCCCGCCCTCGGCCTGGACTACAGCGCCGATTCCCTCGCCGCGCTGGCCGGGAGATGACAAGGGCCCGATGCCTTAAGCGCTGTTGAAACTTCCGGCAAAACGCGGCTCGGCCAGAGTGGCCCTATATTAACGCTAACCCAGCTGTAAGCGGATAGCGCGCTCCTACCAAAACCTTTACTGATGCCTTTTTTATCTTTACGGTAGGTTCCTGAAATGTTCCAGGGTGTAAGATATGGGAAATCAAACTCGTATAGAGTGGACTGACGCCAGTTGGAATCCGGTAACTGGATGTACCAAAATAAGCGCCGGTTGTGATAATTGTTATGCGGAACGGCTAACAGAACGGTTTAAAAATGTTAAAGGGCACGTTTTTGAAAACGGCTTTTCCCTAACATTACGCTGGGAAAGGCTTGAGCAGCCGATAGGGTGGAAGCGGCCGCGCATGATATTTGTGAATTCAATAAGCGATTTATTTCATAAACATATACCTTATAATTTTATAGACCATGTATTTGATACAATGGAAAAATCACATTGGCATACTTTCCAGGTTTTAACAAAAAGGACAAGTAAAATGCAAAAATACATAAAAAAAAGATATCAAGATAGGAGGGTTCCGCGAAATATATGGCTTGGCGCGTCTGTTGAAGATGCCAATCAGTTGACTCGCGTCCAGCATTTGCGGGAAACGCCCGCGTCGATACGGTTTTTGTCACTAGAGCCGCTGCTAGGGGCTGTTAGTGATATCAGTTTTGAGGGTATCCATTGGGTTATCGTCGGCGGCGAAAGCGGGCCAAAGGCGCGTATCATGAAACCGGAATGGCCTCGCGAAATTCGGGATATATGCGTAAACAAAGAGGTTCCGTTTTTCTTCAAACAATGGGGAGGGAAAAAGGAGAACTCGAAAAGCCGACTTCTTGATGGGGAGAAATGGGACGAAATGCCAGATGTTTCGGGAATGACCGGTTGATGATGATATGAAAGATTTAAGTTACTACAAAGAAAATGTGCAATCATATGTGAAGCACTTTTTTCTTGAAAAATATCTTGAGCGAGTTGGTTACAACATCCTATCGTCAGCAGATAAATTTGTTTATGTTGACGCCTTTTCTGGTCCGTGGAAATCCAGCGGAGAAAAGTATGAAGACACATCCTTTGGAATTGCCATTGATAGGCTGCGCCGAATTAGGGATGGAATAAAAGCGAAACGCGGAAAAGACGTGGAAATAGAATGCATATTTAATGAAAAAGATACATACGCATTCGAAAAGCTTAAAGAGTATTGTCAATCAATAAATGATATATATTTAAAATTGGAAAACAAAAACTTTGAGGTATTATCTCAGGAACTTCCGGAAAAAATAAACCGACGCTTCTCCCTAACATTTATCGACCCTACGGGTTGGAGCGGATTCGCGATGGAAAAAATTGAGCCGGTTCTCAAATTACGTGGAGAGGTTATTATCAATTTTATGTTTGAGCACATTAACAGGTTCATTGAACACCCTCACCAGCAAATAGCAACTACGTTTGCCCCACTCTTCGGTTCTGATGACTGGTGGGCGGACGTCACCGATCTTAAAAACAGAGGGTGGAAACGAGAGGACGCGATATTAGAGGTTTACAAAAATGCATTAAAGAGATGGGGAAATTTTGATTATGTAACATTTACTCGCATAAAAAATCCAACTTCTGATAGATCCTATTTTTATTTATTTTACGGCACGAGGCACTGGAAGGGGGTGTATGAATTTCGAAACGTTGAGCAAAAGACCGTAAATGAACAGGAAAACATAAGAGATATAGCTAAAAAAGAAAAGAAAAAGAAAAAGACCGGAATGGAAGATATGTTTTTTGGCGAGGAAGATGGAAGAACGAGCTACCTTGAAGCAGAGAAACGCGAGAGCAAGGAACGCGCATATTCTGAGCTTATATCCATGCTGAAAGAGCTTGAAACGATGCGTTATAGCGAGATTGTTGGCCGCCTGTTGGAGATACCCCTATTGAAGCCGCGAGATGTTACGGACATGTTGGCGGATCTCAGGAAACAAAATGCCATTGAAATGCCATATTTACCTTACAAAAGAAAAAAGCCAAAGAAATTCGATGATCAACACGTCACTTGCAACCCGAAAAACATGCCAAAATGAGGTATTTTTGTAAACTTAAATATAAACATATAAATGAACGACATATGTATCTATGTTCAAATTTGTTTTGGTGCCAATATCGCGGCTTTTACTAAAGAGACGGGGGTAACGCCCGACCCGCCCTTGAAGCTTCGCCCTCCATCGCGTACAAGGGCCTCTCGAACGATGAGGGTGGCCGCGTATGCCCGTGATGCCCGACACCTGGATCCGGCGGATGGCCCGGGAGCAGGGGATGATCCACCCGTTCGCCGAGCGCACCGAGGCGGACAGGGAGGCGGGAAGCCTCATCTCCTACGGCCTGTCGTCCTACGGCTACGACGCCCGCGTGGGCACGGATTTCCGCATCTT